>NZ_RHQO01000080.1:0-19006 GCF_003935475.1 Pseudomonas sp. p99-361
GGGCGGCGCTCGATCTCACAGGCGCTGAAGATGCTCCGGCTACCCTTGCCAGGAACCATAGAATCTCCCACAGGGGCGTGGTGCATCAGACAAAGCAGAGCGAAAGCGACTCAGCAATATAAGCAGGCTTCTCTTCACCCTCGATTTCCAGCGTGGCAATCGCCTTGAGCAGCCACTGCCCCGGTCTTTTTTCGGTCACCTCGGCCAGGTCCACTTTCAGCCGCACCTGGCTGTTAACCTTGACCGGCTGGATGAAACGCACGCTGTCCAGCCCGTAGTTCACCACCATCTTCATGCCTTGCGGCAGCACCAGGATGTCTTCGATCAGCTTGGGGATCAGTGAAAGGGTCAGAAAGCCATGGGCAATTGTGCTGCCAAACGGGGTTTGCGCGGCCTTTTCCGGGTCGACATGGATGAACTGGAAATCGCCGGTGGCTTCGGCGAACAGGTTGATGCGCTGCTGGTCGATCTTCAGCCAGGCCGAGTGGCCCAGTTCCTTACCAACGTATTGCGAAAGCTCTGTAACCGGTACATAGGGCATCGCGGACTCTCCAGGTTGTCAGTTGGTACGAAAGTGCAAGATCAGCACGCTCGGCCATTGCAGTCAAGTTGTCCACTTTTTGGCGAATATCGATCTATAGCGCAGCGTGCTTATAATGACGCCATGCCCAAGGGAGATGCTTATGCTGTTGCGTGGTCTGACCTGGCTGGTGCTGTTCCAGCTGTTGGGAACGGCGATCAACCACCTGTTGCTGCCAGTTTTGCCGGGCCCGATTATCGGCCTGTTGCTGCTGTTGGGCTTCCTCATGGCCCGCGGCGAGGTTGGCAAACCCCTGAATGAGGCGGCCAGTAGCCTGCTGCGCTACCTGCCGCTGTTGCTGGTGCCGCCGGCAGTGGGGGTGATGGTCTATGCCCGGGATATCGCTGCCGACTTCTGGGCGATTGTCGGCGCCCTGCTGATTTCCTGCCTGCTGACCTTGGTTTTCGTCGGGGTGCTGATGCAGAAACTGATCCAGCGCCAGAGCAAGCGCGAGGAGCAGCCATGATGCTTGACTGGCAAGGCGCCCTGGATGCGGTCGTGCACCACCCTTTGTTTGGCATCGGTCTCACCCTGGCGGCCTACCAACTGGTGCTCGCCGGCTACGACAAGACGCGCTGGATCTTCCTGCAGCCGGTGTTGGTGTCGATGCTGCTGGTGATCGGCGTGCTGCTGGCGTGCGGCATCGACTACAGCGAATACCGCAACAGCACGCAAATCATGAATACCCTGCTGGGCCCGGCCACCGTGGCCCTGGCGGTGCCTTTGTACCTCAACCTGCGGCGCATCCGGCAGTTGTTCTGGCCCATCTTTACTACGCTGGTAGTCGGGGGGCTGTTTGCCACCCTGTGTTGCCTGCTGCTGGGCTGGTGGTTCGGTGCCGAGCACATGATCCTGATGACCATGGCGCCCAAGTCGGTCACCTCGCCGATTGCCATGCTGGTGGCCGAACAGATTGGCGGGGTCGCTGCCCTGGCAGCGGTGTTCGTGCTGATTACCGGGGTAATCGGCGCCATCTTCGGCCCGGCGCTGCTCAGCCGTGTTGGCGTGCACAGCCCGGAAGCCCGCGGCATGTCGCTGGGGGTGACGGCGCACGCGGTGGGCACATCGGTGGCCCTGCAGGAAAGTGACGAATGCGGCGCCTTTGCCGCGCTTGCAATGAGCCTGATGGGCGTAGCCACGGCGGTATTCCTGCCGTTGGCGGTGAGCCTGGTGGCCTGAGGACTGGTGATGACGCTACCGCTGTTTCCGCTCAATACCGTGCTGTTTCCTGGCTGCTTTCTCGACTTGCAGATTTTCGAGGCGCGCTACCTCGACATGATCGGGCGCTGCATGAAGCAGGGCGAAGGGTTTGGCGTGGTGTGCATCCTGGAGGGCGAGCAGGTGGGCAAGGCGCCGCCGACGGTCGCCTCGATCGGCTGCGAGGCGCTGATCCGCGATTTCGTACAGCAGGACAACGGCTTGCTGGGCATTCGCGTCGAAGGCGTGCGGCGCTTCAACCTGGACAGCACCGAGGTGCAAAAGGACCAGTTGCTGGTAGGGCAGGTGCAGTGGCTGGCCGAGCAGGCCGACAGCCCGTTGCTGGAAGCGGACGATGACCTGGTGGCGCTGCTGGTGGCCTTGGGTGAGCACCCGATGGTCGAGGCGTTGGACATGCCGCGCCCGCTGGACGGGCGCCAGGCGCTGGCCAACCAGCTGGCCTACCTGCTGCCGTTCATGGAAGAAGACAAGCTGGACCTGCTGAGCCTCGACTCGCCGCAGCAGCGGCTGGGCGAGATCCAGAAATTGCTGGAGCGGATTCAGGGCGAGCTGTTTGCCTGAGGTGAGAGTTGCCTGCGCCGGCCTGTTGGTAGCGGAGCCTGTGTAGTAGCGGCTTGCTCCATCGACAGGCCTGCAACATCAATAGTGATACCTGGCCAACGCCTGCGGCAGTGCGTGCATGGCAAAAAAGGCCAGCAGCGCCACGCAAGCCGGCAACACCAGCCACCATACCCGCTGCGGCAAGGCCGGCAGCGGCTGGCGGTACTGCACCAGGGTCAGGCTGAAGGCGCACACGCAGCAGGCCAGCAGGGCCCCGGCGAGGATATCGGTGGGCCAGTGAGCACCCAGGTAGACCCGCGACAGGGCAATCGCCAGCGCCGGAATGCAGCCCAGCAACACCCAGGTCAGGCGCATCCGCGGCGGCTGACCGCGCCCGGCCAGCACCGCCATCACCAGGAAGAAGGCAAACGATGCCGAGCTGTGCCCGCTGGGCATGCTGTAGCTGGTCAGCGGGTCGCTCAGTACCTCGGGCCGGGCACGGGCAAACAGCCATTTGAGGGTGCCATTGGCGATTGCCGTGCCCATCAGTGCGCCGCCGGCGAATACGGCGTGGCGCCATTGCCGGGCCAGTAGCAACAGGCCGGTCAGCAAGCCGCCCAGGAACAGTTGGGTTCTGAAGTCGCCCAGGCGGGTGACCAGGACCACGGTGCCATCGATGGCCTGGCTGCGGTGCTCCTGCACCAGGGTCATCACGCCTTGGTCGAATTCATGCAGGTACGGCCAGCCCAGAAAAATGCCGGCCAGGGCGAGCAGGCTCAAGCCGGCAACCAGCCGGGTGCCGTGGCGTTGATCGCGAATGCTGCTGTTCAGGCTCAGGCCAATCAGCACGGCCAGGCCGCCGGCGAGGATGCCGGCGTCCAGCCAGAAGCCCTCTGGCAAGGGCAGGCGCATGGCAGCCCCCGTGGCCCAGCCAGGCAGCAGGTAGGCCACCGACCAACCCGCGCCGGTCACCAGGCTGACGGCGATGAAGCGTGGCAGCGGCATGTCGAACATGCCGGCGACCATCGGCAGCATGGGGCGCAGCGGGCCGATGAAGCGGCCGACCAGCAGGCTGGCGATGCCGTAGCGCTGGAAGTAGGTTTCGGCACTGCCGATCCACTCCGGGTGATGGCGCAGCAGTGGCAGCCGGCGGATGTTCTGGTGGAAGTACTTGCCCACCGTGTACGACAGGGCGTCGCCCAGCAGCCCGCCGAGAAAACCCAGCAGCAAGGTCTCGCCCAGGCTGAAGGTGCCGCTACCGGCCAGTACCGCCACGGCGAACAGCAGCACCGTACCCGGCACGATGATGCCGGCGATGGCCAGGCATTCGACGCAGGCCACCAGGAAAATTGCCACGCCAAGCCACTGGGGGTTGGCGCTGAGCCAGCCGGTCAGGCTGTCGAGCCATTGGCCCATGGTCAGCTTCCTTGTTCGAGAATGAAGAAATCGCGACCTTCGACTTGGCCGCGGCGCAAGGGGTTCCGCGTGCAGAAACGCGCGTACTCGGCATCGACGAAGCGGTATGGCAGGTGCTCGTCGCGCCCGTGCGGGATACCCAGGCGGGTGGCCTGGATCACCTTCGGCACGGGGCTGCCACAATCCTCCACATACAGGCGCTCGGCGTCGAAGCGCCGGGCATCCCACTGTGGCACTTTCAAGCCCAGGGCGCGGCACAGCAGCGTTTGCCCGGCGCACAGGCGTTCCGGAGGGCGCAGCTTGCCACTGGCATCGGGGTTGTTCAGTTGCATCTGGGCCAGGCTGTTGGGGCCCGAGCGGGCGTCCTGCCAAGGATAGGCGGACTTGATGAGCACTGCGTTGCCAGGGCCGTGGGCGCTGAAGTTCAGCGAGTCGCCGCCGCGCGCGTAGTACATGTAGATATGCCCGCCATCGAGGAACAGCGCCTTGCGCTTCTCGGTGTAGCCGAGTGAGGCATGGCTGCCTTTGTCGGTGAGGTAGTAGGCCTCGGTTTCGATGATACGCGCCGCCAGCCACAGGTCGCCCTGGCGATGGCGGATGACCTTGCCCAGCAGGGCTTTGGCCAGGGTTTGGGCGTCGCGGTCGAAAAAGCTGTCGGGCAGGGCTGGCATGCGGGCTGTTCGCTATCTGGGGACGCCGGATAATAGCAATGAATGGCTTAATCGAGGCTGAATCGAGTGTGGTGTTAGGCGGGGCCGGCCCTTTCGCGGGCATGCCCGCTCCCACAGGTACTGCATGGCCCAAGGCCTTGTGAAATCCCTGTGGGAGCGGGCGCGCCCGCGAAAGGGCCACAGCAGGAGAGTGATTTCGATAAGAGCGGTTACATCTTTCCTGCATATTGCCCAGGCCATTTTCGACCATCCGCCACCCACCGCTGGGCGTATACCTGCGCGGCAGTTATAATCAGCCGATTTCCCCTTCGCCAAGACACCGAACCCATGACTGAGTCCGTTCTTGACTATATGACCCGCCTGGGTCGCGCTGCCCGCGAGGCGTCCCGGGTCATCGGCCGTGCCAGCACTGCGCAGAAGAACCGCGCCCTGTTGGCCGCCGCCGATGCGCTGGATGCTGCCCGCGCCGAGCTCACCGCTGCCAACGAACTGGACCTGGCCGCCGGCCGTGCCAATGGCCTGGAGCCTGCGCTGCTGGACCGCCTGGCGCTGACCCCGGCCCGCATCGACGGCATGATCACCGGCCTGCGCCAGGTGGCCAGCCTGCCGGACCCGGTGGGCGCCATCCGGGACATGAGCTACCGCCCATCGGGCATCCAGGTCGGCAAGATGCGTACGCCACTGGGGGTGATCGGGATCATCTACGAGTCGCGCCCCAACGTGACCATCGATGCCGCCAGCCTGTGCCTGAAGTCGGGTAACGCCACCATCCTGCGTGGCGGCTCCGAAGCCATTCATTCCAACCGCGCCATCGCCACCTGCATCCAGCGTGGCCTGGCCGCTGCCGACCTGCCGGCCGCGGTGGTCCAGGTGGTCGAAACCACCGACCGCGAGGCCGTGGGCGCGCTGATCAGCATGCCTGCGTTCGTCGATGTCATCGTCCCCCGTGGTGGCCGTGGCCTCATCGAGCGCATCAGCCGCGATGCCCGCGTGCCGGTGATCAAGCACCTGGACGGTATCTGCCACATCTATGTCAGCCAGCATGCCGACCTGGACAAGGCCTGGAATGTGGCATTCAACGCCAAGACATACCGCTACGGCATTTGCGGGGCCATGGAAACGCTGCTGGTCGACCAGCAGGTGGCCGAGCGCTTCCTGCCGGAGATGGCCCGCCGCTTCCGGGACAAAGGCGTGGAACTGCGGGGTTGCGAGCGCACCCAGGCACTCATCGACGCCAAACCGGCTACCGAAGACGACTGGCACACCGAGTACCTGGACGCGATCCTGGCAATTCGCGTGGTCGACGGCCTGGACCAGGCTATCGAACACATCAATCACTATGGCTCGCACCATACCGACTCGATCATCAGCGAACACCAGGGCGAAGCCCGCCAGTTCATGGCGGAGGTCGATTCGGCATCGGTCATGCTCAACACCCCAACCTGTTTCGCCGATGGCTTCGAGTACGGGCTGGGCGCGGAAATCGGCATTTCCACCGACAAGCTGCATGCCCGCGGCCCCGTCGGCCTGGAGGGGCTGACCTGCGAAAAATACGTCGTCATCGGTGACGGCCAGTTGCGCGGTCAGGGGTCCTGCTGAGTTGAGCAAGGCCCAGGCAGTCCGACGCATCGGCATTCTCGGCGGAACGTTCGATCCGGTGCACATCGGCCACCTGCGCAGCGCGCTGGAAGTGGCCGAGTTCATGGGGCTGGACGAACTGCGCCTGCTGCCCAATGCCCGGCCGCCGCACCGCGATACCCCGCAGGTGGCCGCGCAAGACCGCCTGGCCATGGTGCGCGAAGCGGTACAGGGGGTGGCCTGCCTGAGCGTCGACGCCCGTGAGCTCGAGCGTGACAAGCCGTCGTACACCATCGACACGCTGGAGTCGGTCCGTGCCGAACTGGCCGGTAACGACCAGTTGTTCCTGGTGCTGGGCTGGGATGCCTTCTGTGGCTTGCCCAACTGGCACCGCTGGGAAGAATTGCTGCAACACTGTCACATTCTGGTGCTGCAACGCCCGGATGCCGACGTAGAACCCCCTGACGAGCTGCGCAACCTGCTGGCTGCGCGCTCGGAGAGCGATCCCACCGCCATGTCCGGCCCGGCGGGAAATATTTCGTTCGTCTGGCAGACACCGCTTGCGGTGTCGGCTACACAGATCCGACAGCTGCTGGCCAGCGGCAAATCGGTGAGGTTCCTGGTGCCGGACGCCGTACTGGCCTATATCGAGGCGCACGAACTGTATCGTGCGCCCAACTGACGGCGCCCCTGGCGCCTCATCCAACGAGTTGAACGAGTTTTATATGACCAAGCAGAAAATTTACGGCGAAGAACTGGTCGCAGTGACCAAGGCCGCGCTGGAAGACGTGAAAGCCCAGGACATCCAGGTCATCGACGTGCGCGAAAAGCACAGCCTGACCGATTACATGATCATTGCCACCGGTACCTCCAACCGCCAGATCAACGCCATGGCCGAAAAGGTCCGTGAAGCCGTCAAGGCCAAGGGCGCACAGCCTCTGGGCGAAGAAGGCAAGGGCGACAGCGATTGGGTGCTGCTGGACCTGAACGACGTCATCGTGCACATGATGACCGCCGCTGCGCGCCAGTTCTACGACCTGGAGCGCCTGTGGCAAGGCGCCGAGCAAAGCCGTGCTGCCGATGGCAAGCACCACAGCCCGGACCATGCCCACGAGTACTCCGACAAGCTCAAAGACCGCGAATAAGGGCAGCGCCGTGCGTTTGCGCCTGATTGCGGTCGGCTCGCGCATGCCGAAGTGGGTCGAGGAAGGCTGGCATGAATATGCCAAGCGCCTGCCCACCGAGCTGTCGCTGGAGCTGGTGGAAATTCCGCTGAACACCCGTGGCAAGAATGCCGACGTCGCCCGCCTGATCCGTCAGGAGGGCGAGGCCATGCTGAGCAAGGTGCAGCCCGGGGAACGCATCGTTACCCTGGAGGTCCATGGCAAGCCCTGGAGTACCGAGCAACTGGCGGGCGAGCTGGATCGCTGGCGGCTGGACGCGCGCACGGTCAATTTGATGGTGGGCGGCCCGGAGGGCCTGGCGCCTGAGGTTTGCGCGCGCGCCGAGCAACGCTGGTCGCTGTCGCCGCTGACCCTGCCACACCCGTTGGTAAGGATACTCATCGGCGAGCAGATCTACCGCGCCTGGACCGTGTTGTCCGGGCACCCTTACCACAAATGAGCCTGTAAGCCGTCCGATGTCGCAGCCGATCCGTCTCAAGGACCACGAGAAAGACGCCCGCCTGGTGCGTAACCGCGTCGTGGTCGGCGCAATCGCGGTGGTGCTGCTGGTGTGCGTGCTGATCGCGCGGCTGTACTACCTGCAGATCATCCAGTACGACTACCACTCCACGCTGTCGGAGAACAACCGGGTGCATGTGCAGCCGATCCCGCCGACCCGCGGGTTGATCTTCGACCGTAACGGCGTGATCGTGGCCGACAACCGGCCCAGTTTCAGCCTGTCGATGACCCGCGAACGCGCGGGGAACTGGCAGGAAGTACTGGACACCATCGTCGAAGTGCTGGAATTGACCGAAGACGACCGCGCCCTGTTCGAGAAGCGCATGCGCCAGGGCCGCCGGCCGTTCGAGCCGGTGCCGATCCTGTTCGAGCTCAACGAAGAACAGATTGCCCGGGTGGCGGTCAACCAGTTCCGCCTGCCGGGTGTCGAGGTGGTCGCGCAGCTGGTGCGGCATTACCCACAGGGGGCGCACTTCGCCCACTCGGTGGGTTACGTGGGGCGGATCAACGAGAAAGAGCTGAAAACCCTCGACCCGGTGAACTACAGCGGTACCCACCATATCGGCAAGACCGGCATCGAGCGCTTCTACGAGGATGCGCTGCACGGCCAGGTCGGTTACGAGGAAGTCGAGACCAACGCCCGCGGCCGCGTGCTGCGGGTGCTCAAGCGCACCGACCCCAAGCCGGGCAAGGACATCGTGCTGAGCCTGGATATCAAGCTGCAGGAAGCCGCCGAGGCCGCCCTGGGTGGCCGCCGGGGCGCCGTGGTGGCGCTGGACCCGCGCACTGGCGAGGTTCTGGCCATGGTCAGCCAGCCAAGCTTCGATCCCAACCTGTTCGTCACCGGCATCAGCTTCAAGGCGTATGCCGAGTTGCGTGATTCGATCGACCGGCCGCTGTTCAACCGCGTGTTGCGCGGCCTGTACCCGCCGGGCTCCACCATCAAGCCGGCGGTGGCGATTGCCGGCCTGGACAGCGGTGTGGTCAACGCCAGTAGCCGGGTATTCGACCCTGGCTACTACCAACTGCCCAACTACGACCACAAATACCGTAACTGGAACCGCTCGGGTGATGGCTGGGTCGACCTGGACACCGCGATCATGCGCTCCAACGACACCTACTTCTACGACCTTGCCCACAAGATGGGCATCGACCGGCTGTCCAGTTACATGAACAAGTTCGGCATCGGCCAGCGGGTATCCCTGGACATGTTCGAGGAATCTGCCGGGCTGATGCCATCGCGGGAATGGAAGCGCGCCACCCGCCGCCAGGCCTGGTTCCCGGGTGAAACCCTGATTCTTGGCATTGGCCAGGGCTACATGCAGGCGACGCCGTTGCAACTGGCCCAGGCCACTGCGCTGATCGCCAACAAAGGCGTATGGAACCGCCCGCACCTGGCCAAGACCATCGAAGGCCAGCCGCCGGTGGACGAAAACCCCATGGCGAACATCGTGCTGCGGGACAAGTCGGACTGGGCCAAGGTCACCCATGGCATGGAGCAGGTGATGCACAACGCCCGCGGTACCGCACGCAAGGCCGCCCTCGGTGCCCAATACCGCATCGCCGGCAAGAGCGGTACCGCCCAGGTGGTGGCGATCAAGCAGGGTGAAAAGTACGACCGTAACAAACTTCAGGAGCGCCACCGTGACCACGCCCTGTTCGTTGCCTTCGCTCCGGCCGAAGCCCCGAAAATCGTGGTATCGGTGATGGTCGAGAACGGCGAGTCCGGTTCGGGTGTTGCGGCACCGGTGGTCCGCCAGATCATGGACGCCTGGCTGCTCGACGAAAATGGCCGTCTCAAGCCCGAGTTCGCGCCTGCTACCGCTACCCAGGAATCAGCCCTGTGATGAACAATTTCGATCGCATGCTCTCCAGTGAGGATGTGATGCGTCGGCGCGCCAGCTTCCTGCAGCGCATTCATGTCGACGGCCCTTTGCTGATCATTCTACTGACCCTCGCCGCCGGCAGCCTGTTCGTGCTGTATTCGGCCAGCGGCAAGAACTGGGACCTGCTGCTCAAGCAGGCGACCTCGTTCGGCATCGGTCTGGTGTCGATGTTCGTCATCGCCCAGCTGGAGCCGCGCTTCATGGCCCGCTGGGTGCCGCTGGCCTACCTCACCGGGGTGCTGCTGCTGGTGGTGGTGGACGTGATGGGCCATAACGCCATGGGCGCCACGCGCTGGATCAACATCCCGGGGGTGATCCGCTTCCAGCCCTCGGAATTCATGAAGATCATCATGCCGGCGACCATTGCCTGGTACCTGTCCAAGCGCACCTTGCCGCCGCACCTGAAGCACGTGGCCATCAGCCTGGTGCTGATCGGCGTGCCATTCATTCTGATCGTGCGCCAGCCCGACCTGGGCACCGCACTGCTGATCCTGGCATCGGGCGCCTTCGTGCTGTTCATGGGTGGCCTGCGCTGGCGCTGGATCCTCAGCGTACTGGCAGCGGCGGTGCCGGTGGCGGTGGCGATGTGGTTCTTTGTCATGCACGACTACCAGAAGCAGCGGGTACTGACCTTCCTCGACCCGGAAAGCGACCCGCTGGGCACCGGCTGGAACATCATCCAGTCCAAGGCGGCAATCGGTTCGGGCGGGGTGTTCGGCAAAGGCTGGCTGCTCGGCACCCAGTCGCACCTGGACTTCCTTCCGGAAAGCCATACCGACTTCATCATCGCCGTGCTCGGCGAGGAGTTCGGCCTGGTCGGTATCTGCCTGCTGCTGATCGTCTACCTGCTGCTGATCGGCCGTGGCCTGATGATTACCGCCCAGGCCCAGACCCTGTTCGGCAAGCTGCTGGCGGGTAGCCTGACCATGACCTTCTTTGTCTACGTATTCGTCAATATCGGCATGGTCAGCGGCCTGCTGCCCGTAGTGGGCGTGCCGCTGCCCTTTATCAGCTATGGCGGAACATCCTTGGTAACGCTGCTGTCAGCGTTTGGCGTTCTCATGTCGATCCATACGCACCGAAAATGGATCGCACAGGTTTGAAAAAGGTGAACAATTTGATGCAAGCAGTGCGTAACTGGGCTGCCCGTTGTGCGCCGTGGGTCGGCGCGGTGGGCCTGTTCGGCGCTGTACAGCTGGCCCATGCCGGCGACTATGAGGGTTCGCCACAGGTGGCCGAGCTGGTTGGCGAAATGAGCCGTGACTACGGTTTTGCCCCGGAGCAACTGATGGGGGTGTTCCGTGAGGTGCAGCGCAAGCAGTCGATTCTGGATGCCATCTCGCGCCCTGCCGAGCGGGTAAAGCCGTGGAAGGACTACCGGCCGATGTTCATCACCGATGCGCGCATTGCCCGTGGGGTGGACTTCTGGCGCCAGCACGAGGCTGTGCTGGCGCGCGCCGAGCAGGAATACGGGGTGCCGGCGCAATATATCGTCGCGATCATCGGGGTCGAAACCTTCTTCGGCCGCAACACCGGCAACTACCGGGTGATCGATGCCCTGTCTACGCTGGGCTTCGACTACCCGCCGCGCGCCGAGTTCTTCCGCAAGGAGCTGCGCGAGTTCCTGCTGCTGGCGCGCGACGAGCAGCTGGACCCGTTGACCCTCAAAGGCTCCTACGCCGGTGCCATGGGCCTTCCACAGTTCATGCCGAGCAGTTTTCGCAACTACGCGGTGGACTTCGACGGTGACGGCCACATCAACATCTGGAACAACCCGGACGATGCCATTGGCAGCGTGGCCAACTACTTCAAGCGCCACGGCTGGGTAGCCGGCGAAGGCGTGGTCAGCCGCGCCTGGGTAGAAGGTGCGCGCGCCGACGAAGGCCTGACCACCGGTATCGAGCCGGTCAAGACCGCGGGGGAGTTGCGCGCGCTTGGCTGGTCGGTTCATGATTCGCTGCGCGATGATCTGCCGGTTACGGCCTTCCGGCTCGAAGGCGACAATGGCCCCGAGTACTGGATGGGGCTGAAGAACTTCTACGCGATCACTCGCTACAACCGCAGCGTGATGTATGCCATGGCGGTGCATCAGCTCGCGGAACAGCTGGTTCAAGTACGGGGCGTCAAGTAATGCGCGCAATCATCTCTGCACACTCTTTCAAGCTGCTCACCTGCCTCGCCGTTGGCCTGGTGCTGGCCAGTTGCTCTTCCAACCGCGCGGCCCCGCAAAAAAGCAGCGGCAACGTGGTACGCAGCCAGCCGGGCCTGGACATCAACCGGGCACACAAGGATGGCGCGCCGTGGTGGGACGTGGATGTGAACAAGATCCCCGACGCCACGCCAACCGTGCACACCGGTAACTACAAGGCCAACCCCTACACGGTGCTGGGCAAGACCTACTACCCCATGCAGGACTCGCGCAACTACCGCGCCGAGGGTACCGCGTCCTGGTACGGCACCAAGTTTCACGGGCAGAACACCGCCAATGGTGAGCTGTACGACCTGTACGGCATGAGTGCCGCGCACAAGACCTTGCCGCTGCCGGCCTATGTGCGCGTGACCAACCTGGCCAACGGCCGTAGCGTGATTCTGCGGGTCAATGACCGTGGGCCGTTCTATTCCGACCGCATCATCGACCTGTCCTATGCCGCAGCGAAGAAGCTCGGTTATGCCGAAATCGGCACCGCACACGTGCGCGTCGAGGGCATCGACCCGCAGCAATGGTGGGCCCAGCGTGGCCAGACGCCACCGATGGTGCTGAAGGAGCCCCAGGTGGCCCAGACCCAGGCGGTGCCGGCCACGACCGGGCGGGTCGAGCAATGGACGCCGCCGCCGCAGCAGCACGCGGCGCCGGTGGTGCCGGTACAGGTAGGGGGCAACAACGTACCGGGTGGCAAAGGCGGCAGCTTCCTGCAGGTGGGTGCCTTCGCCAACCCGGATGCCGCCGAACTGCTGCGCTCCAAGCTCAGCACCATGGTCAGCGCGCCTGTGTTCATCAGCTCGATCGTGCGTAACCAGCAGACCCTGCACCGCGTGCGGCTGGGGCCGATCGGCAGCCAGGGCGAGATCCAGCAAGCCCAGGACAGCATCCGCCTGGCGAACTTGGGGCAGGCCAAGCTGGTCACAGACTGAGCTCAGCTACAAGCAACCGGCTGCAAGCTGCAAGAAGACCCTGCGCCCACCCGCTTTGTCTTTCGGCTTGCAGATTGAAACTCTTGCTGTCGGTTTTGTCATGAACTGCCGGGCTCGGCCATGTACAATGTCGGCTTTTGCCCGCAGCGACATAAAGCCGCACTGTAGCGGGCCAGGCCTCTGGCCATAAAACTAGACTGACTGGCGCTGGGCGCATGATGTTGCCCAGGGAACATCAGACCATTAGCGATTTTCGAGAGACGGATGAACATCACCAACCTTGCCAAACGACTTTGCCTGCCTGTACTGCTGCTGATCACGCCTGCTGCCTTCGCGGCCGAGCAGATGACACCGGCACCACCGCAACTGGCAGCCAAGTCCTACGTACTCATGGACGCGTCCAGCGGCAACGTGCTGGTCGAAAACAACGGTGACGAGCGCCTGCCGCCAGCCAGCCTGACCAAGCTGATGACCGCCTACATCGCCACCCTGGACATCCGCCGTGGCCAGATCGGCGAGAACGACCCGGTTACCGTCAGTGAAAACGCCTGGCGTACCGGCGGTTCGCGCATGTTCATCAAGGTTGGCAGCCAGGTCACCGTCAGCGACCTGCTGCACGGCATCATCATCCAGTCCGGCAACGATGCCTCGGTCGCCCTGTCCGAGCACATCGCCGGCAGCGAAGATGCCTTCGCCGACATGATGAACAAGACCGCGGCCGACCTGGGCATGACCAACAGCCACTTCATGAACCCGACTGGCCTGCCGAACCCGGACCACTACTCGTCGGCCCATGACATGGCGGTACTGGCCCGGGCGATCATCAACGTCGACCCGGCGCACTACGCCATCTATTCGCAGAAAGAGTTCTTCTGGAACAACATCAAGCAGCCTAACCGCAACCTGCTGCTGTGGCGTGACAAGACCGTCGACGGCCTGAAAACCGGCCACACCGAAGAAGCAGGCTACTGCATGGTGGCTTCGGCGGTACGCGATGGCCAGCGCCTGATCGCGGTGGTGTTCGGCACCAACAGCGAACAAGCGCGTGCTGCCGAAACCCAGAAGCTGCTGACCTACGGCTTCCGCTTCTTCGAAACCCAGACCTTCTACCAGAAGGGCACCGAGCTGACCCAGGCGCCGGTGTGGAAGGGCGCCACTGGCCAAGTCAAGGCCGGCCTGGCCGACGACCTGACCATGACCATGCCTAAAGGCCAGCTCAAGCGCCTGGTCGCCACGATGACCATGAACCCGCAGCTCACCGCGCCAATCGCCAAAGGTGACGTGATCGGCAAAGTGGAAGTCAAACTGGACGAGAAAGTGGTTCACAGCGCCGACCTGATCGCCCTCGATGGCGTCGAGGAAGGTGGTTTCTTCCGCCGTATGTGGGATAGCATCCGTCTATTCTTCTACGGGTTGTTCAACTGATACGTGACCTGCACACCCCCGCGCATCACGCGGGGGTGTTGTTGCCACGGCTTACGAGGCCGTTTCCGCCATGAGCGAACCAGACGTCAAGTCGCACAAGATCGAATTCCCTTGCGCCGATTACCCGATCAAAGTCATCGGTGACACCGTTGTCGGCTTCAAGGACACGGTTATCGAGATTCTCAGCAAGCACGCCAAAGTCGACCTTTCCACCCTGGCCGAACGCCAGAGCAAGGAAGGCAAGTACACCACCGTGCAACTGCACATCGTTGCCGAAAGCGAGAACCAGCTGCACGATATCAACAGCGCCCTGCGCGCTACCGGTATCGTGAAAATGGTGCTCTGATGCCCGCCTGCCTCGGTTTTCGCGAGCTTGGCCTGCAGCCCTACCAACCGGTGCTGGAGGCCATGCGGCGCTTCACCGAGCAGCGCAGCCCGGCCAGCCAGGATGAAATCTGGCTGGTCGAGCACCCTGCGGTCTTTACCCAGGGCCAGGCCGGCAAGGCCGAGCACCTGCTGGTGCCGGGTGACATCCCGGTGGTGCAGACCGACCGCGGCGGCCAGGTGACCTACCATGGCCCCGGGCAGTTGGTGGCCTACCTGCTGCTGGATGTACGCCGGCTGGGTTTTGGTGTACGTGAGCTGGTCAGCCGTATCGAGCAGACCCTCATCGACCTGCTGGCCAGCTATGGCGTGCAGGCTTCAGCCAAGCCCGATGCGCCGGGCGTCTATGTCGATGGAGCGAAAATCGCCTCCCTCGGCCTGCGAATTCGCAACGGCCGTTCGTTTCACGGCCTTGCCCTGAACGTGGACATGGACCTTGCGCCATTCCGCCGAATCAACCCCTGCGGTTATGCGGGGCTGGCGATGACCCAGCTACGTGACCTGGCAGGCCCGATCGAACTCGACGAGGTCAGGACAAGGCTGCGCGGACAGCTGGTCAAGCACCTCGACTACGCTGAGCAGACGACCCTCACGGGCGGAATCGACTGAATATGACAACTGTGCAAGAAGCCGTGCCCAACCTGATACCTACCCAGGATGCCACCCCGCGCCCAGCGCCGAAGAAGGTGGAAGCCGGGGTCAAGCTGCGTGGCGCCGAGAAGGTGGCGCGCATCCCGGTGAAAATCATCCCGACCGACGAGTTGCCGAAAAAGCCCGACTGGATTCGCGTGCGTATCCCAGTCTCGCCGGAGGTCGACCGCATCAAGCAACTGCTGCGCAAGCACAAGCTGCACAGCGTGTGCGAGGAAGCTTCCTGCCCGAACCTGGGTGAGTGCTTCTCGGGCGGCACCGCCACCTTCATGATCATGGGTGACATCTGCACCCGTCGTTGCCCGTTCTGCGACGTAGGCCACGGCCGGCCGAAGCCGCTGGACCTGGACGAGCCGAAAAACCTGGCGGTCGCCATCGCTGACCTGCGCCTGAAGTACGTGGTGATCACTTCGGTAGACCGCGACGACCTGCGTGACGGTGGTGCCCAGCACTTTGCCGACTGCATCCGCGAAATCCGCGCGCTGTCGCCAGGCGTGCAACTGGAAACCCTGGTGCCGGACTACCGCGGGCGTATGGACGTGGCACTGGAAATCACTGCGCAAGAGCCGCCGGATGTGTTCAACCACAACCTCGAAACCGTGCCGCGCCTGTACAAGGCCGCGCGCCCGGGCTCTGACTACGACTGGTCGCTGGACCTGTTGCAGAAGTTCAAGCAGTTGGTGCCGCATGTACCCACCAAGTCGGGCCTGATGCTGGGCCTGGGTGAAACCGACGAAGAAGTGATCGAAGTGATGCACCGCATGCGTGAGCATGACATCGACATGCTTACCCTCGGTCAGTACCTGCAACCGTCGCGCAGCCACCTGCCGGTGCAGCGTTTCGTGCACCCCGACACCTTTGCCTGGTTCGCCGAGGAAGGCTACAAGATGGGCTTCAAGAACGTGGCTTCCGGCCCGCTGGTGCGCTCTTCGTACCATGCCGACCAGCAGGCGCACGAAGCCAAGATCAAGCTCTGAGCCTGGCTGAAACACAAATGCCGATGCTTGCCGAAAGGGCAGCATCGGCATTTTTTTTTGTGGCCGACAAGCCCTAAGCTACACGCGACAAGTTGTTTGGAGCTGCATGATGAATTGTGTCGATAGCGTTCACCTCCACCTGCCCAAGGCAACCCCGCAGGACGCCTGCTTCGCCATCATTGCCCCGGCGGGCGCGGCGCGGCTGGACCCGGGCAAGGTCAGCCGGTGGTTCGCTGAACGCGGTTACCGGTGCCGCATCTTCCCAGGTGCCCTGCAGGCCCAGGGCTATCTGGCAGGGCCCGACCAGCAGCGTTTGCAAGACCTGCATGATGCCTTTGCCGACCCAGACATCGACGCCATTCTGTGCATGCGTGGCGGCTATGGCAGCATGCGCCTGCTCGACCAGCTGGATTTCCAGCTGATACGGCACAACCCCAAGCCGCTGATTGGCTACAGCGATATCACGGCGCTGCATACGGCCCTTTATCGGCATGCCGGGCTGATCACGTTCCATGGCGGGATGCTCAATGCCGACTTGCTCGGCGGCAAGCTGGCGCCGACCGAGTCGTCTTTGCTGGCCCAGCTGGGTGGGCGTGTGCGCGCAGGGGAGCAGATTGCCCACCCAGCGGGCTATGCCATGAGCACGGTGCTGCCGGGGGTTGCCAGCGGGCGTTTGCTGGGTGGCAACCTGTCGATGCTGGGCGCGACGCTTGGCACCGTGGCCGAGCTGGATACCGAGGGCTGCATCCTGTTTATCGAAGACGTCAACGAGCCGCTGTACCGGGTAGACCGGCTACTGACGCAGTTGCGCCTGGCGGGCAAGCTGGTGGGCGTGAAAGGCGTGCTGGTAGGGGATTTTGCCGGGATTACCACGGCGGCGTTGACGCCATTGCTGGAGGAAACTTTCGGGCCCTTGGGGGTGCCGGTGCTGGCGGGGTGGCGCAGTGGGCATTGCGACCCGAATGTGTGCTTGCCGCTGGGGGCTCGGGTACGGCTGGACAGTGTTCAGCAGAGCTTGGTGTTGGAGCAGGATGTGTTCAAGGCTTGAGATAGCCGGGGCTGCTTTGCAGCCCTTTCGCGACACAAGGCCGCTCCTACAGGGATCGCGTTACACCAACGTACCGCAACCCACAGCTACCTCACTGGCTACGCAGGCTCTCAAGCAGCTTATGGGTCGGGTAACCATCCGCCGGCCACCCCAGCCCTTGCTGGGCATTGCGTATGGCCTTGCGGGTGTTGGCGCCGATAATGCCATCGGCATGGCCCGCATCATACCCACGGCCGTTAAGCAGGTTCTGCAACTCCACGCGTTCGCTGCGGCTCAGCGGCAAGTCTTCCTTCGGCCAGCTGCCGGCAATGAAGCCCCAGCCGCTGAAGCGGTCGGCCAGCAGGCTCACCGCCAGCGCATAGGACGATGAGTTGTTGTACTTGAGGATGGCGCGGAAGTTATCCAGTACCAGGAACGCCGGGCCACGCGCACCTGCTGGCAGCAGCAACGCGGCAGACAGCTGGTTGCTGCCCGCTGGCAATTGGGTACCGGTTGGCAGCTTCACACCCATTGCCAGCCACTCGCTCACCGGCCTGCGCAACGCGCCATCGGCCTGCCAGAAATCGAAACCTGGCGGTACCTGCACCTCGAAGCCCCACGGTTGGCCACGCTTCCAACCCGAGCTTTGCAGGTAGTGCGCGGTCGAGGCCAGGGCGTCGGGGGTGCTGTTCCAGATGTCGCGGCGGCCGTCGCCGTCAAAGTCCACGGCATGGGTGTTGTAGGTGGTCGGGATGAACTGGGTCTGGCCCATGGCGCCAGCCCACGAGCCACGCATGGCCTCAGGCTGAATGTCGCCATGCTGGATGATCTGCAGGGCGGCGATCAGCTGGTCCTGGGCGAACTGCGGGCGACGGCCTTCATAGGCCAGGGTCGCCAGCGAGCGGATCACCGACTTGTTGCCCTGGAACTGGCCGAAATTGCTCTCCATGCCCCACACCGCCACCAGCACCTGGCGGTCAACGCCATAGCGTTGCTCGATGCGGGTCAGCAGTTCGGCGTTCTGCTCCAGCAACCGCTTGCCATTGCGCACGCGCAAAGGGGACAGCGCGCCTTCGAGGTATTCCCACACCGGGCGGCTGAACTCAGGCTGGCTGCGGTCGGCCTTGATCACGTCCATGTCGGGGGTAACCCCGAGGAAGGCGCGGTCGAAGATGCTGGGCGAAATACCTGCTTGCAAGGCTTGTTCGCGGAAACCCGCTTGCCACTGGGCGAAGGTTTGCAAAGGCTGGATTTCAGTGCTGGCGTCTGGCGTTGCACCGGGCACGGTTACCACGGGCGCAGGTTGCGCAGGGGCCAGCGGCAGCGCGTCGGCGGCGGTAGGTTTTTCCGCGCAGGCAACCAGCAGGATGAAGCTGGAGGCCGCGATCAGCTGGCGGGTTTCCCAACGGGGAGAAAGACGGAAGAGCATGCACAGATCCAGAATTGCAGGTCAGGTGCTGACCATATCATGCCTGCGCGCGCGATGCTTTCATGCCGCCAAAAAGTAGGAAGCCTCCCAATCTCTCGATTGGAAGGCTTCGCGGCGGTAGCTGCCTTTGCCTTTTTCCGGTTGTTCCTGGCGGCAGCGGAACAGCGGTTGGGCAATGATCGACTTGGCCTTGTTGGGGCCGTGCTTTTTCGGCTTTTTGCTCATGGCGGGGTTCCCGTGGTGGGTGGGTTTCGGGGCGCACTTTAGGGCCCAGGGGCGATGTGGGCCAATTGATTGTGTATATGGTTCACAGGCCCTATCGCTGGCAAGCCACACAGGGATCGCCTTAGGGCTGACAGGTGTTTGCCACAAGGTATGGCAGCGCCTGTTAGAGCGAGCGCCGCCCGCGC
>NZ_RHQO01000081.1:0-18748 GCF_003935475.1 Pseudomonas sp. p99-361
AAAACTCCATGGCAATGCGGCATGATGCTCCGGCTTCAATTCAATAACCGTGTTGCACTCAGCTTCTGCAACCGCCCCCTTTACTTTTTCGCGCATGGGCGCGGTGTAAGACTTTTGATAGATGTAAGCATAGGCACTATCACTTACCACAATTTTTTGTGCTTGCTGATAAAGAGCCATGCGCTGCTCTACATTATTGACGCTGGCGGCCTCTCGCACGAGAGTATCAACTTTAGGATTGTTGTAGAACGAGCGGTTACCTGCCAGTCCAGCATTGGCGCTATCGAACCAGAAGTTCATAAACATGTAGGGGTCTGCAAAGTCCGGGCTCCAATTACCAATCGCGATATCGAAGTCTCCGCTGCCAAGGCGCTCACGCAGGGTCGCATTGGCGAGTTTGTCCATGCTCATATGGACGCCCAAGGCCTCCAAACCAGCCTGGAGGGTCAGGCCGATAGGCTCCCATGCAGGATCCTTATCGGAGTAGACAAACTGGAGTTGACTGACTTTCTTGGATGCTTTCGATAGTGCCTGTTGAGCCGCATCGACATCCTGCTTTGGCGCTGGAAGCGACGAGTCGTAGCCCCACATACCGTCTGGGATGGGGCCATTCATAAGCTTCGCCTTGCCCATCGCAATACCGTCGACGATTCCCTGGTAGTCCAGTGCATCAACGATTGCTTTGCGCGCATTCGCGTCGTTGAGCGGAGGGCGCTTGTTGTTCAGGTACAGGTAGGTCACGCGCAGGGACGGATATGCTGTGGTGACGTAGCCCTTCTCCTTCGCCAGGGCCTGAACTTGATCTTCTGGTACGTCCTCAATGATGTCGAGATCGCCCTGCTCAAGCTGAAGACGGCGTACAGAGGGTTCGGCGATGATTCGAACGACAACCTTTTTGAGCGATGGGGCCTTGCCCGAATAATGAGGATTTGGCTCCAGCGTCAGCGACTGGCCTTTCTGCCAAGAGGCTAGGCGATATGCGCCTGAACCTGCGGTATGCGTGGCGAGCCAAGCGTTGACGTCCTTCTCATGCTTTTCAACATCGGGGTTCACGATGCTGGCACCGTTGTGCGCGAGGGCAAACAGGAAAGGGGCGAAGGGCTTCTTCAGCGTGAACTTGACGGTGACAGGGTCAACTACGTCGACAGTTATGTCTTCCGGGAAAATGCTGGACGGGCCTTGTTTCAGTTTCATCAGGCGCTCAACGGAGTATTTAACTGCCGTGGCGTCGACAGCTGCACCATCGTCAAACTTGTTCCCCGGTTTGAGCTTGAACGTCCACACCAGGTTGTCATCCGAGGTCGACCACTCGGAGGCGAGATCGCCCTCAACCTCTGTGCTACCTTTCCCGCCTTCGACTTTGTATTTCATCAGGCGCTGATAGACGGGATAGGTGATCGTCCAGTCGTTGTTGTCGAAGGTGACACCTGGGTCGAGAGTTTGAGGATCCGCTGGCTTTCCTACCATGAGTGTGTCAGCAGGCACCGCTGCCATAGCCGTCTGCCAAGCACCCAGGCCAAGGGAGGCGGCTAGCAGAAACGTGCGGGAAAAAGTGAACGCTGGACTAACTGAAATTCTAGACATGCCGGTTCCTCGTCTTATTACGGTTATATGGGTATTTCGGCAGTTGCAAAAATGTAAGCACGATTTGTAGAGCATTAGATGCCGAGAGTCTGTTGCTCTCAGTCATTCGGTAAATCAAGCCATCAACTTGGCCAGGTCAGTCTCGTTCAATTGGTGAAAATCAATCAGTGGATACTGATCGGCATCCGGCAGCTCAAAGTGCCACCACTCAGTATCGATAGGTGCAAAGCCAGCACTCATCATGATCCCGAGCAACATCAAGCGATTTCGTTGGATATCTACTGGAAGGTCGGGATTGAAAGGATGAGAAAGCTCTCTCATGTCGTCGAACCCTGTGCCCATATCCAGCGGCACTCCTGCTTCAGTTTTTAATGTGACATCCACCGCGACACCGCGACTATGGTGCGAACCTAGTTCGGGATCCCTCACATAGTCGCCGTTTGGCAACGCCTTCCATAGCAGGTGTTGCGCGTAAGGTGGCCGGTACGCATCTAACACCAGCAGTTTATATCCCGCGAGTTGAGCGGCTTTGCTCGCCTGCTCCAGTCGTTTGGCTGCTGTCTGGTGTAGAAAACATCTGGTGTCTTGATAGATGACTCGATTAGCAAGGTTATCTGCTGTCGCGTACACTAACTCAACATCCAGTCCGTACTCTTGGGGGTTGATTTCTACAAGATTAGGATGGATCACTGATACCTCGGATCTTATCAGGCTAATTTGGTACTATTCGAACTGGCCGAAGCGCTTCTGAAGCGTTCGGTTCTTTTCAAGGCGCTTGTCAAGTGCGTCCCCGTGTCTTTCGGCCACAGCCGACACAGTCAAGTTGAGCAGTGCTGTCAATGGCGCGAGCGAGTCCCAGAATTGACCAACATCCAGCTTCAACTGAAACAGATCTGCCTTGAAGTCACGAGCCCAAGGACAATGAAAATCCGTGATCAGTGCAAATGGAATACCGCTTTCATCTGCCGCTTCACATATTTTTCGCGTAACGCTTGAGTAAGCTCGAAAGTCGGCGAGAACTATATATGGATGATTGAAGGCACTGTTGAGCATGTCTGCGTAGGTGCCTGACAAACCGTCGACAAAAAACACATTGGGTCGAATGTATTCCAGGAGGCTATGGAAGGTGCTGAGGATGCCCCTGGTCGATTGAATACCCGCAACGAACACTGCATCGGAGTGGAAAAGCTGGGTGGTCATCTTTTGAAACGCCGCACCCCTGGCGAGATCGTAGACAGACTCCAGGGAGGCAATTTCGGCTGCCAGAGAGCGATCCAGCGCATCACCTACACCACGCTGCTGGCGGAATGCGCCCAGGCGGTCGCCAAGCCTCCAGTCACCATCACCACCATCTCTGATAGCTTGCTTGACCTCTTCAAGGTTCTGATACCCCAGTGAGCGCAGCAGTCGCCCCACCGTGATGCCTGTCGTATCAGCCTTCTGGGCAATACTGTCGGCGGTCTCGAACGGTAATTTCTCGGCGTTGGCCAAGAGGTAGCCTGCAACACGCTTGCCCGTCGGTGTGAGGTCTGCAAAAGACGCTTCAAGCGCCTCAAAGAAGCTGCGGTTGGTCACGGCTATCACTCGGGCAGAAAGGTTACTGATTTGTCATTTGTCGTTCTTGTGTTGGAAAAATAACACTGCCGGATCAGCCATACAAGCTCCGTGAGAGCTGCACACACGTGTAGCTTGATTTCAGGGGCTATGGGCGTTTTGAAACGAGGAAAATTGGCCGGGTACCAAATGGCGCGAAGCCGCTACACGCGGCCATCTGGGCCCTGAGGCATTGGTCGAACCGTCCTTTTCCTGCAGCACGCCCATGACAACCTTGGGGGTTCCTTCCTGAATAGCAGCGCGGGGCATATCGTCAGTTTTTAATACCCTAAGCCCTGCAAGGCGCAGTGGTGGGTGCGTTCAGGTAATGGGAAAGCCAGGCACCTGATCTCCCCAAACGCTTTGCGCAGGCCAGAAGACCGCTTTCTGGAATGGATGGGAGGGGAGTTTGGGCAAGGCTTTGCCTTTTGATCTCGTGTCGACGGAAAAAGGAGCATGCAACTGTAGGTAGGTAGATAAGTAGCATGCTTCTCCGAAGCGAATGCCTTTGCAGATCAGGCGAGACTGGCAGGAAATCCGTTGTCGAGGCCGGTCAGAGCGGGCTCTCCGTTGCAGGAGTGCAGTGAGAGCTGCCCTCCCGCCGTTCTTTACTCATTCCCAGTGGCGCTGCGAGCTTTCAACGAAGCCCAGGCTTCCTCAATTCTCAGACGATAATCTGCAAGGGTTCCGTTGTTGTGAATAACGATGTCGCCGCTCGCAACGGCAATGCCTGCCTCCGATGAGTGGACTTTGATCTTGGTCGCGTCGTCTCGGACGATATGCCAGATCTCCCCACCCAAGTCTCGGATGTACTTGGCTTCATTCTCGAAGCGAATATCCTTGATGATGATGACTTCTTTGCCGTCGAGGTTAAGTTCGAAGCGAGTAGGTTTTTCCGAGTAGGTTTCCCTCGCGTGACGCTCGCGTCTGGCGGCGAAGTCAGGGAAGTCCTGGATTGCCAGCTTCTTTATGAGGGCGATCGCGGCCTCTGGTGAGATGCCCCAGAAGCTGTCGGTTTCGGTCTTGGCCTCAGACCAGATCTGCTCATCGCTGAAGCCGAAGATCTCTTGAGCAGCACGCATGAACGGCGTCTCAGAGGCGCTCGCTTCTGCTTCTGTCAGCTGACGAGGCGGCAGAGGAGGGTGGTTGATCGCGTGATCGGCACGCTTCAGCCAGTGGAGGGGATCGTGGCTGTCACGCATCCACTCAGTGCCAACGCGCTGGAAGAATTCACGGGGAGACATACCCCACGCCTCCAGCCGCACCTCCTTTGCGGTATCATCCCAGGTTTGAGAATTCGATAACCCGAACAGTGACTGACATCCAGCCTTCAGCGGATTCGCCAGGGCATAGCTGGCTACCTCCGGGTGCTCCATCAGGAAAGCGGCACCTGTGTCCTTTCCTGATCTCGCTTTCGCTGCGAGGCCGATGATTTTTCTCACTGGATTCTCTCCGGGCAAAAGCTTGATTCTAAAGGCTTTCAGGGGAGAAATTCGAGGTTTACATACAAAGGCTTTCCGAAACATATCATGACGTTTACATCTTTAGACGTTCCGAAACAAGATGCCACGTATGCCTACCAGGGCGGCGGCCGCGGCCTGTCGGTCGAGCGTATCGCCACTCAGGAGCAATTCGTCCAGGGCGACCTTCGCCCGCAGCTGACCCTGGTGTTCGACCTGCCGGTCGAAGTCGGTTTGGCCCGTGCCGCTGCGCGCGGCCGCCTCGACCGCTTCGAGCAGGAAGGCCAGGCGTTTTTCCAGGCTGTGCGCCAGGCCTACCTGCAGCGCGCCCAGCGCGAACCCCAGCGTTACAGCCTGCTGGATGCCGCACAGCCGCTCGCAGCCGTGCAGCGTGCTATCGATGCGCTGTTGCCGGCCATCGTGGAGCGTTGCCGTGGCTGAGGCCTACCCATGGCAGCAGGCGCTCTGGCAGCAATTGGCCGGGCGCAGTCAGCATGCCCATGCCTACCTGCTGCACGGGCCGCAGGGCATTGGCAAGCGGGCCATGGCCGAGCGTCTGATGGCCCGCCTGTTGTGCCAGCAGCCGCAAGGCCTGGATGCCTGCGGCACCTGCAAGTCCTGCCTGCTGCTGAAGGCCGGTAGCCACCCTGACAACTACATCCTTGAGCCCGAAGAGGCCGATAAGCCGATCAAGGTCGACCAGGTCCGTGAGCTGGTGGCCTTCGTGGTGCAGACGGCGCAGTTGGGTGGGCGCAAGGTGGTGTTGATCGAGCCGGTCGAAGCCATGAACGTCAATGCTTCCAACGCACTGTTGAAAAGCCTTGAGGAGCCTTCCGGCGACACCGTGTTGCTGCTGGTCACGCACCAGCCCAGCCGGCTGCTGCCGACCATCAAGAGCCGTTGTCAGCAGGTAGCCTGCCCCCAACCAAACCTGGCCCAGAGCCAGGCCTGGTTGGCAGCGGCGTTGCCTGATATGGACGAGGCCGAGCGCGACGAATTGCTGAGTTTGGCCGCCGGCTCGCCGCTGATGGCGATCAGCCTGCAGGCGCAGGGTGTGCGCGAGCAGCGTGCGCTGGTTACTGACGGGGTGAAGAAGTTGCTCAAGCAACAGCAATCGCCCAGCCAGCTGGCCGAAGCCTGGAAGGCTGTGCCGATGTTGAGGGTATTCGACTGGTTCTGCGATTGGGCGCACCTCATTCTGCGCTACCAGTTGACCCAGGACGAGGAGGGGTTAGGCTTGGCCGATATGCGCAAGGTGGTGCAGTACCTGGCGCAGAAAAGCCGCCAGGCCAAGGTGCTGGAGGTGCAGGCGTGGATCCTCGAACAGCGCCAGAAGGTGCTGGGTAAGGCCAACCTCAATCAAACCCTGTTGCTCGAATCGCTGCTGGCTCATTGGCTGCAACTGCCGGGCGCCCGCTGATTTCCCATTTTCCATGTGTGCCGCTATCCCATGCTCGTAGACTCCCATTGCCACCTTGACCGTCTTGACCTCAGTGCCCATCAGGGCTCGCTCGATGCTGCGCTGCAGGCGGCGCGTGATCGCGGGGTGGGGCATTTCCTGTGCATCGGCGTCAGTGCCGAAAACGCCGGCGCGGTAAAGGCGTTGAGCGAGCAGTACGCGGATGTCGACTGCTCGGTCGGTGTACACCCGCTGGACCTGGCGCCGGGCGAAACCCCGGCGCTGGAATGGCTACTGCGCGAACTGGCCCACCCGCATGTGGTGGCCATTGGCGAAACCGGGCTGGATTACCACTACGAGCCGGAAGCCGCTGAATTGCAGCAGGCCTCGTTCCGCCTGCACCTGGAGGCTTCGCGGCAGACCGGCAAGCCAGTGATCGTGCATACCCGGGCGGCGCGTGCCGATACCCTGGCACTGCTGCGCGAGGCCAATCTGCCGCAGGCTGGCGTGCTGCACTGCTTTACCGAAGACTGGGACATGGCCAAGGCGGCGCTGGACCTGGGCTATTACATATCGCTGTCTGGCATCGTTACCTTCCGCAATGCCGATGCCCTGCGGGAAGTGGCGCGGCAAGTGCCGGTCGACCGCTTGTTGGTGGAAACCGATTCGCCGTACCTGGCGCCAATTCCGTATCGCGGCAAGCCGAACCTGCCGCAATATGTGCGGGAAGTGGCGGAGTATGTGGCTTCGCTGCGCGGGGCCAGTTATGGGCAATTGGCTGAGCAGACAACGGCTAACTTCAAGCGGTTGTTTCCGTTGGCGCGGGTGGGTTGATTCATTGGAGTTGAAGGTTGTGTGAGGGCCATGAGGTGCCTGCCACAACAAATTCAGCGCCTGTCAGCTCGAACACCTTCGCCCCTCATACCATCCCCAAAACCCCACCTCCAACGCATATCCCCCGCAAACACGCAAAAAAAACCCGGGTTCTGGGGGAGGAATCCGGGTTAAGACCATTAGGAGTAAAACAAAGGTACGCGGTCCCTGAGCACCTTTATCGGCGCGCCGCTAGGGGGGATGCGCCGCGCCAACACTTCTAGTATTGGCCAGGTTTGGCGGCCTGCCAGTGGCTATTGGTCGTTTTTTAAACAGATTTGGAATACGCCCGCGTCTGGTTCCTCCCGCAGCGTATGGTCGAGAGCATCCTGAAACACAGCCATGCTCGGAAGATCCGTGCAATTTCCCGCAAGTTAGGCATAATAAACCGCTTCGATTGTCATCCAGTCCTTCCCATGCAGAAAGAACCTCGTAAGGTCCGTGAGTTTCGCCGTCGCGAACAGGAAATCCTCGACACCGCGCTCAAGCTGTTTCTCGAGCAAGGTGAAGACAGCGTCACCGTCGAGATGATCGCCGACGCCGTGGGCATCGGCAAAGGCACAATCTACAAGCACTTCAAGTCCAAGGCCGAGATCTACCTGCGCCTGATGCTCGACTACGAGCGCGACCTGAACGGGTTGCTGCACTCGGCCGACGTCGACCGTGACAAAGAGGCCCTGTCGCGTGCCTATTTCGAATTCCGCATGCGTGACCCTCAGCGTTACCGGCTGTTCGACCGCCTGGAAGAGAAGGTGGTCAAGGGCAACCAGGTGCCGGAAATGGTCGAACAGTTGCACAGCATCCGTGCCTCCAACTTCGACCGCCTCACCCAGCTGATCAAGGGCCGCATCAGCGAAGGCAAGCTCGAAGACGTGCCTCCTTACTTCCATTACTGCGCCGCCTGGGCACTGGTGCATGGCGCCGTTGCGCTGTACCACTCACCGTTCTGGAGCAATGTGCTGGAAGATCAGGAAGGCTTCTTCCAGTTCCTGATGGACATCGGCGTGCGCATGGGCAACAAGCGCAAGCGCGACCCGGAACCGTCCCACTGAGCTACGCCCCACCGGCTATGTGTACAGGTCTTGCAAAAACCTGATTTATGAGTCAGCTTTTGCCGGCCCCTTTACCCATGCCGGAGTCATCCATGATCGTCGATCGTCAAGGCAGGCGGTTTCGCAACCTGCGTGTCAGCCTGACGGCTGCCTGCAATTACGCCTGTACCTATTGCGTGCCCGACGGCAAGCGCCTGGTGGCGGCGCAGGATGAGCTTTCGGCAGACGCACTGGCGCGTGGCGTGGCCTACCTGATTGAAGCAGCCGGCATCGAGCGCTTGCGTATCACCGGTGGGGAACCGCTGGTCAGTCCGCGCCTGGATGCCTTTCTCGCCGCGGTGGCCAAACTCGGCCTTGAGGATATTTCGCTGACCACCAATGGTCAGCTGCTGGGCCGTAAGTTGCCGCAATTGCAGGCAGCCGGAATTCGCCGGCTGAATGTTTCGCTCGACACCCTGGATCCGTTGGCGTTTCGTCAGATCGCCCGCGGCGGCGACCTGGCCACGGTGCTGGCGGCGATGGAGCGGGCCCGCGCCATGGGCATGCAGATCAAAGTGAACATGGTGCCGATGCGTGGGCAAAACCTCGACCAGGTGCTGCCGTTGCTGAATTACTGCATGGCGCGTGGCTTTGAGTTGCGTTTCATCGAACTGATGCGCATGGGCCACCTGGCGCGTGATCACTCTGCTTTCCTGCGGCAATTTGTCAGCCTCGATGACCTGCTCACGCTGATCGGCGGTCAGCACGCCTTCGCCCGTGTCGCTGCGCCGGTGGACGCCACCGCCATGCGCTATCAGATCCCCGGCAAGGGGCACTTCGGCGTCATCGCCAATGAGAGCGTGCCGTTCTGCCGGACGTGCTCGCGGCTACGGCTGTCGTCCACAGGTTGGCTGCATGGCTGCCTGTCGTCGGGTAATCGTCATTTCGTTGGCGACCTTCTGCAGAAACCACGTCACCAAGCCTTGCCGGCGCTGCAGCGGTTACTGGTCAAGGCGCTGGCAGACAAACAGGCATTGGCGTTTTCCGGCGGCGTGACGGTGATGAAGGTAATCGGCGGCTGAAGCTGGCGCAAAAGCTGCATCCGCCGGCTATTCGCCGGTTTTTCGTCGCCGGTCACTGGAGGAAAGATGCGTAGCCTGGTCTTGCTGCTGGCGCTGATGGCGTTGGGCGGTTGCATGAATGTCAGCGATATGGGCGAGGGCGTCCGCTATCACATGAGCGACGCAGGGCTGCTGGACCATAGCGAAACCCGGCGCACGCTGTCGATTCGCCTGCAGCCCGACTCGTTCATCTTCATAGGGCAGGGCGCATTCGTGCCGCCTGGCAAGGGCCCGGTTCCCCGGCAGAATGCAGTGGCCGAGCAGGCGTTCAAGAGTTTCGTAGAGTATTTCCCGCTGGTGCGCCGCGCCCAAGGCCCGCTGGGCCTCGAAGAGGCCATTGCGCAGGCCCGTTCGGTCGGTGCCGACTATGTGCTGTATACCCGCTTCGCCCGCACCGACGACCGCATCGGCAATGGTGACGAGTGGTACGATGAGCAAGCCGTCGACCGCCTGGGCTGGGACAGCGGTGTGGTGCAGATGATGCTGATCGAAACCAATACCCGCTACCTGATCGATACCGCTCGCATCAAGAGCCGTGGCGGTTTGTTGACGTTCCACGATAAAACCCCCGAGGATTTGCTTGCCGCACCGATGCGCGAGTACGCTCGTAGCCTTCTGGGCATGAGTGAGTGAGGCGAGTGTGATGAGCGACACCGGTAAGGCCAACGACCTGCTGGCGCAGATCCCCAAGGCCAAGGGCCTGCCACCGGTCCACCTGTGGAACCCCGATTTCTGCGGTGACATCGACATGCGTATCGCCCGCGATGGCACCTGGTATTACCTGGGCACGCCCATCGGCCGCAAACCGATGGTGCGGCTGTTCTCGACCATTCTGCGCCGCGATGGTGACGATTACTTCCTGATTACCCCGGTGGAAAAGGTGGGCATCCAGGTAGACGATGCGCCGTTCGTGGCAGTGGCGCTGGAGGTGCAAGGGCAGGGCGAGCAGCAGGTGCTGCGCTTTACCAGCAATGTCGAGGATCAGGTCGAGGCCGGCCCGGCCAATCCGCTACGGGTAGTCACCGATCCGGTGACGCAAGCGCCGTCGCCGTACGTGCTGATGCGCAGCAACCTCGAGGCATTGATACACCGCAATGTGTTCTACCAGATGGTGGAGTTGGCGGTGCCGCGCGAGATCGATGGTGAGCAATGGCTGGGCGTTTGGAGCGGTGGCGAGTTCTACCCGATTGGGCGCAGCAGCTGATTGCATTGTGCGTGCGTCGCCGGCTTCGCAGTAAACGAAAAAGCCCCCGGCTGCTTTCACAGTCGGGGGCTTTTTCAATGTTTGGCTCCGCGACCTGGACTCGAACCAGGGACCCAATGATTAACAGTCATTTGCTCTACCGACTGAGCTATCGCGGAATCTGCGCACATCATACCGATCGCCAGGGGGAAGTCAAGCCACCCCCTGCCAAATCAAGCAGTTACAACACTTGCACGATCGCCTTGGTGACGACATGGATGTTGCTCTGGTTCAGCGCCGCCACAGCGATGCGGCCAGTGTCCAGCGCATAGATGCCAAAGTCGTTCTTCAACCGGGCGACCTGCTCTACGCTCAGGCCCGAGTAGGAGAACATGCCGACCTGGCGACCGACGAAGCTGAAATCGCGGTTGGCACCGTATTCGGCCAACAGCGCGACCATCTGCTTGCGCATGCCGTGGATGCGTTCGCGCATTTCGGCCAGTTCGGTTTCCCACATCTGGCGCAGCTCGGCGCTGTTCAGCACGGTAGCGACGATGGTTGCGCCGTGGGTGGGCGGGTTGGAGTAGGTGGTGCGGATCACGCGCTTGACCTGCGACAGCACGCGGGTGCTCTCGTCTTTGGAGGCGGTAACCACCGACAGCGCACCCACGCGCTCGCCGTACAGCGAGAACGACTTGGAGAACGAGCTGGACACGAAGAACTCCAGGCCCGACTCGGCGAACAGGCGGACCGCGAAGGCGTCTTCGGCAATGCCGTCACCAAAGCCTTGGTAGGCCATGTCGAGGAACGGCACGTGGCCTTTGGCCTTGACCACTTCCAGCACGTTTTTCCAGTCGTCCAGGCTCAGGTCGACGCCCGTCGGGTTGTGGCAGCAGGCGTGCAGCACCACGATCGAGCCAGAGGGCAGGGCGTTGAGGTCTTCGAGCATGCCGGCGCGGTTGACGTCGTTGCTCGGGGCGTCGTAGTAGCGGTAGGTCTGCACCGGGAAACCGGCCGACTCGAACAGGGCGCGGTGGTTTTCCCAGCTCGGGTCGCTGATGGCCACCACGGCGTTTGGCGAGATCCGCTTGAGGAAGTCGGCACCGATTTTCAGTGCGCCAGTACCACCGACGGCCTGCACGGTGACCACGCGGCCGGCGGCCAGCAGTGGCGATTCGGCACCGAACAGCAGCTTTTGCACGGCCTGGTCGTAGGTGGCGATACCATCGATCGGCAGGTAGCCGCGCGAGGCATGCTGGGCTGCACGCTGGGTCTCGGCTTCGATCACGGCGCGCAGCAGCGGAATGCGGCCTTCCTCATTGCAGTACACGCCAACACCCAGGTTGACCTTGTCGGTACGTGGGTCGGCATTGAATGCTTCGTTGAGGCCCAGGATAGGGTCGCGGGGTGCCAGCTCGACAGCGGAAAACAGGCTCATTGTTACTTCGGCTCTGATTGGAGAGTGATAGGGCGTACACGCTCCAGCCGAATGCACTGAAGCGGTGCACAAACGGGGAGTCAGTATAGTGATACCGACCGGTGACCGCGACACTCTGGCGCGGCTTTTCCGGGTATTTGCGCAAATATTTTTTGACCATCGGTCTGATTGGCCGGTCAACCGTGATACCTGGTTGTGGCTGTGCCTTGAAAGCCGCCCCGTGCGGGCGCATTTGGGTATAGACTACTGGCTAAATTTACAGTTGCTGCAGCACCGCGAGGTCCGTCATGTCCGAGTTCCAGCTCGTTACCCGTTTCCAGCCTGCCGGCGACCAGCCCGAGGCGATCCGCCAGATGGTCGAGGGCATCGAGGCCGGGCTGTCGCACCAGACGCTGCTGGGGGTGACCGGTTCGGGCAAGACGTTCAGCATTGCCAACGTGATTCAGCAGGTTCAGCGCCCGACCCTGGTGCTGGCGCCGAACAAGACCCTGGCCGCGCAGCTGTACGGTGAGTTCAAGGCGTTTTTCCCCAATAACGCGGTGGAGTACTTCGTCTCCTACTACGACTATTACCAGCCGGAAGCCTATGTACCGTCGTCGGACACCTTCATCGAGAAGGATGCGTCGATCAACGACCATATCGAGCAGATGCGTCTCTCGGCGACCAAGGCGCTGCTGGAGCGCCGCGATGCGATCATCGTCACCACCGTGTCGTGCATCTACGGCCTCGGCAGCCCCGAGACCTACCTGAAAATGGTCCTGCACGTGGACCGCGGCGACAAGCTCGACCAGCGCGCGCTGCTGCGCCGCCTGGCCGACCTGCAGTACACCCGCAACGAGATGGACTTCGCCCGCGCCACCTTCCGTGTAAGGGGGGATGTGATCGACATTTTCCCCGCAGAATCGGACCTGGAGGCCATCCGCGTCGAGCTGTTCGACGACGAGGTGGAGAACATCGCGGCGTTCGACCCGCTGACCGGCGAGGTCTTCCGCAAGCTGCCGCGGTTCACCTTCTACCCCAAAAGCCACTACGTCACCCCGCGGGAAACCCTGCTGGACGCCGTGGAGGGCATCAAGGCAGAGCTCAAGGACCGCCTGGAGTACCTGCACAAGGCCAACAAGCTGGTCGAAGCCCAGCGCCTGGAGCAGCGCACCCGGTTCGACCTGGAGATGATCCTGGAGCTGGGCTACTGCAATGGCATCGAAAACTACTCGCGTTACTTGTCTGGCCGCCCGGCGGGTGCACCGCCGCCAACGCTGTACGACTACCTGCCGCCCGATGCGCTGCTGGTGATCGACGAATCCCATGTCAGCGTGCCGCAGGTGGGGGCCATGTACAAAGGCGACCGTTCGCGCAAGGAAACCCTGGTCGAGTATGGCTTCCGCCTGCCGTCGGCACTGGACAACCGGCCCATGCGCTTCGATGAATGGGAGAGTGTCAGCCCACAGACCATCTTCGTTTCCGCCACCCCGGGGCCTTATGAGGCCGAGCATGCCGGGCGGGTGGTGGAGCAGGTGGTGCGCCCCACCGGGCTGGTCGACCCGCAGGTCGAAATTCGCCCGGCGCTGACCCAGGTCGACGACCTGCTGTCGGAGATCCGCAAGCGGGTGGCTGCCGGCGAACGGGTGCTGGCCACCACCTTGACCAAGCGCATGGCAGAAGACCTCAGCGACTACCTGGCCGATCACGATGTGCGGGTGCGCTACCTGCACTCGGATATCGACACGGTGGAGCGGGTGGAGATCATCCGTGACTTGCGCCTGGGTACCTTTGACGTGCTGGTAGGGATCAACCTGCTGCGTGAGGGCCTGGACATGCCCGAGGTGTCCCTGGTGGCGATCCTCGATGCCGACAAGGAAGGCTTCCTGCGCTCGGAGCGCTCGCTGATCCAGACCATCGGCCGTGCGGCGCGTAACCTCAATGGCCGGGCCATCCTGTACGCCGACAACATCACCGGCTCGATGCAGCGGGCGATCGATGAAACCGAGCGCCGCCGCGAGAAGCAGATCGCCTTCAACGAAGCCAACGGCATCGTGCCCAAGGGCGTGATCAAGGACATTACCGACATCATGGAGGGCGCCACCGTGCCGGGTGCGCGCAGCAAGAAGCGCAAGGGCATGGCCAAGGCCGCGGAGGAAAGCGCCCGTTACGAGGCCGAACTGCGCACGCCTGGGGAGATCACCAAGCGTATCAAGCAGTTGGAGGAGAAAATGATGCAGTTCGCCCGCGACCTGGAGTTCGAAGCCGCGGCGCAGTTGCGTGACGAGATCACCAAGCTGCGTGAGCGGTTGATCACCAGCTGAAGGCTGGCGCCGGCCCTGTGGGTGCATCGTAACAAGCTCAATGGGCCTCGCCAGCTTTCAAGCCCTGGGGCAATTTTCGGGTCAGCAGCACCGCCACCATGCTTACCGCCAAACCAATACCGACGAAGTGGAAGGCGTCGTTGTAAGCCATGATCAGCGCCTGCTGGTGGGTGATCTCGCTCAGCTTGCCCAGCGCCGCGTTGTCACTCCCCAGGCGCTCCGTCAGTTGCGCCAGGCGCTCGGCCACTTGGGGGTTGGTGGGCACCACGGCCTCACGCAGGTAATCGAAATACACCTTGGTGCGCGCGTCCAGCAGTGTAGCCAGCAAGGCAATGCCAATGGCGCCGCCGAGGTTGCGCAGGATATTGAACAGGCTCGACGCAGACCCTGCGTCCTGCGGCTGAATATAGGCGGTGGCGATCAGCGAGATGGTGACCATGATCATCGGCTGGCCCAGTGCGCGAATGATCTGCACATGGTTGAACTGCGGCCCGGCAAAGTCAGGGTTCAGTACCCCCGAGCCGAAACTGGCAGCGCCGAACAGGCAGAAGCCCAGCGCACACAGCACCTTGGGCGATACCACCTTCATCAGCTGCGGCACCAGCGGAATCAGGAACAGCTGCGGAATGCCCATCCACATGATCACTTCGCCAATCTGCAGGGCGTTGTAGCCCTGCACCTGGGTCAGGTACAGCGGCAGCAGGTAGATCGAGCCGTACAACCCGACGCCCATGCCCAGGCTGGCGATGCTCGACAGGCCGAAGTTACGGTTGCCGAGTATGCGCAGGTTGATCAGTGGGTGCGGCCTGGAAAACTGCAGGATGACGAAGGTGATGAGGCTGACCAGGGCGACGCTGCCCAGGGCCACGATCAAGTGCGATTCCAGCCAGTCCTTGCGGTGGCCTTCTTCGAGAAATACCTGCAGGCAGCCCAGGCCCAGGCCGAGTGTGAGGATGCCGGCATAGTCGGTGCTTTTCAGCAGGTCCCAGTGCGCCTCCTTTTTCTCCAGCCCGTACAGCAGGCCAGCGATCATCACCAGGCCCGGCGGGATGTTGATGTAGAAGATGTATTCCCAGCCCCAGTTCTCGGTCAGCCAGCCGCCCAGGGTGGGGCCGATCGACGGCGCGAAGGTGGCGGTCATGGCGAACATGGCCATGCCCTTGGCACGGTGGTGCTCCGGCAGTTTGGTCAAGGTCAGGGTGAATGCCAGCGGGATCAGCGCGCCGCCGGTAAAGCCTTGCAGGGCGCGGAACAGGATCATGCTTTCCAGGTTCCAGGCCATCGAGCACAGCAACGAAGACAGCAGGAACCCGGCCGAAACCCACACCGCCAGGCGCCGCGCCGACAGCAGCTGCACCAGCCAGGCCGTCAGCGGGATCATGATGATTTCCGCGACCAGGTACGAGGTGGAAATCCACGAGCCTTCTTCCAGGGTGGCCGACAGCGCGCCCTGGATGTCCTTGAGCGAAGAGTTGGTGATCTGGATGTCCAGCACCGCCATGAAGGCGCCGAGCATCACGCTCATCACGGCGATCCAGTCGCGGCGGCTGGGTTCCCCCGTTGGGCGCAGCAGTTGTTCAGCGGCCATCGTGGCCTTCGTCTTCGTTGCGCAGGTCCACGGTGGCAGTGACCGACATGCCCGGGCGAATACGCCCGTGCAGAGGGTTGTCGGCGCGGAAGGTGAGTTTTACCGGGATGCGCTGGACCACCTTGGTGAAGTTGCCGGTGGCGTTGTCCGGTGGGAGCAGGCTGAATTGCGCTCCCGAGGCTGCGAACAGGCTGTCGACCCGGCCTTCGATCGGCGTATCGGGGTAGCTGTCGAACAGCAGTTCGGCGCGCTGGCCTGGCTGCATATGGCCAATCTGGGTTTCCTTGAAGTTGGCCTGCACCCAGATGTCTTCGTCAGGCACGATCGACAGCAAGTAAGCACCGGCCTGCACCACCTGGCCATTACGGGCACTGCGCTGGCCGATGGTGCCGCTGATGGGCGCGCGGATCTCGCAGCGGGTGAGGTTCAACTCGGCCTGGGCCAGGTCGGCGCGGGCATTGGCGATCTGCGCATCGAGGCGCTTGAGCTCGGCATTCAGTGCGCTGACCTGCTGGCGCTGGCTTTGCAGGTCGGCACGGGCCTTGTCCACTTGCGACCCGGCAACATGGCTGTCGGCCGACAGCGTGGTGACCCGTTCTTCCGACACAAACCCTGGCTTGCGCAGCTTCTCGGCGCGGCTCAGGTCCAGCCGCGAGCGGTCGAACGTGGCCTGGTTGGCGGCCACCTGGGCCTGGCCGGCGGCAATCAGGCTGCTTTGCTGGGTAAGGCGGCTTTGCGCCTGGGCGTACTCGGCTTCGCGGGTGGCCAGGGCCGCACGGGCGCGCTCAAGGGCCAGCTCGAAATCAGCCGCCTCCAGGCGCACCAGCAGGTCGCCCTGGTTGACATGCTGGTTGTCTTCGACCGGCACGCTGTCGATGCGCGCGCCCAACTGGCTGGAGACACGGGTGATCTCGCCCTGTACGTAGGCGTTGTCGGTGCTTTCGTAGAAGCGCCCCTTGAAATACCAATGGGCCAGGAAAGCCAGGGCAATGATGGCCACCAGGGTGAAGAATATCGCCAGGCGGCGTTTGAGTTGGGCAGGCATGGGGGATTGTCGTTGCAGAAATGTAAATAAATTTAACAGCGGCAGATGGCCACTCGGCAAGTGACGTTCGCGCCATTGCTGGAGCCCGGTGCCCGCCACCTGCTAACATCCCGCCTTTGTTTCATCTTTCGTTCGAGACTCTCCATGACCACCGTACGCACGCGTATCGCGCCATCGCCTACCGGCGACCCTCATGTTGGCACTGCCTACATCGCCCTGTTCAACTACTGCTTCGCCAAGCAGCACGGCGGTGAGTTCATCCTGCGCATCGAAGACACCGACCAGTTGCGCTCCACGCGCGAGTCGGAGCAGCAGATCTTCGATGCCCTGCGCTGGCTCGGCATCGAATGGAACGAAGGCCCGGACGTTGGCGGCCCGCACGGCCCGTACCGGCAGAGCGAGCGTGGCGAGATCTACGCCCAGTACGCCAAGCAACTGGTCGACGCCGGCCATGCTTTCTACTGCTTCTGCACCGCCGAAGAGCTGGAACAGATGCGTGCCGAACAGCAAGCCCGCGGCGAAACCCCGCGCTATGACGGCCGTGCCTTGCTGCTGAGCGACGAGGAAGTGCAGCGCCGCCTGGCCGCTGGCGAACCGCACGTGATCCGCATGAAGGTGCCCAGCGAAGGCGTGTGCGTGGTGCCGGACATGCTGCGTGGCGATGTCGAAATCCCGTGGGATCGCATGGACATGCAGGTGCTGATGAAGAACGACGGTCTGCCCACGTACTTCCTGGCCAACGTGGTGGACGACCACCTGATGGGCATTACCCACGTGCTGCGCGGCGAAGAATGGCTGCCATCGGCACCCAAGCTGATCAAACTGTACGAGTATTTCGGCTGGGAGCAGCCCAAGCTGTGCTACATGCCGCTGCTGCGTAACCCCGACAAGTCCAAGTTGTCCAAGCGCAAGAACCCGACTTCGGTCACCTTCTACGAGCGCATGGGCTTCATGCCCGAAGCCATGCTCAACTACCTGGGCCGCATGGGCTGGTCGATGCCGGACGAGCGCGAGAAGTTCTCGCTGGCCGAGATGGTCGAGCACTTCGACCTGTCGCGCATCTCGCTGGGCGGCCCGATCTTCGATATCGAGAAGCTGTCCTGGCTCAACGGCCAGTGGCTGCGCGAGCTGCCCGTCGAGGAGTTCGCGGCGCGCCTGCAGAAGTGGGCGTTCAACAGCGATTACATGATGAAGATCGCCCCGCATGTGCAGGGCCGGGTGGAAACCTTCAGTCAGGTCGCCCCGCTGGGCGGTTTCTTCTTCGAAGGCGCGTTGAAGCTGGACGCCAAACTGTTCGAAAGCAAGAAGTTGTCGGCCGACCAGGTGCGCCAGGTCATCCAGCTGATCCTGTGGAAGCTCGAAAGCCTGCGCCAGTGGGAAAAAGAGCGTATCACCGGCTGTATCCAGGCTGTGGTCGAGGCGCTGGAGCTGAAACTGCGCGATGCCATGCCGCTGATGTTCGCGGCCATCACCGGCCAGGCCAGCTCGGTGTCGGTGCTGGACGCCATGGAAATCCTTGGCCCGGACCTGACCCGCTACCGCCTGCGCCAGGCCCTGGACCTGCTGGGTGGTGTGTCGAAGAAGGAAAACAAAGAGTGGGAAAAGCTGCTGGCTTCCATCGCCTGATTCAGTATTACACCTAACCTGTGGGAGCGGGCGCGCCCGCGAATGCGGTGTTTGATCTACGATCGCATTCGCGGGCACGCCCGCTCCCACAAGACCAGCTGAAGCCCAAAAACTGGGGCAGGGCGGTAAGTGATTGTTATCTGTGAAAAAATTTTTGGTTATTTTTGAAAATTCGTTTGACAGCCCTCCAATCCGATCTTAATATGCGCCCCGTCCACAGCGATGAACGTAAACGAAGCGCCAGGCACCCAGCCAGCGGTTCGGTTCAAAGCGACATTGTGGGGCTATAGCTCAGCTGGGAGAGCGCCTGCATGGCATGCAGGAGGTCAGCGGTTCGATCCCGCTTAGCTCCACCAAATTCCGCTTAACAGCCCAGGCTGGTAAGCAAGACCGGGTCCAGCAACCGGGTCTTGAAGGTAAGAAGGTTCGTCCCCTTCGTCTAGTGGCCTAGGACACCGCCCTTTCACGGCGGTAACAGGGGTTCGAGTCCCCTAGGGGACGCCA
>NZ_RHQO01000082.1:0-18621 GCF_003935475.1 Pseudomonas sp. p99-361
AGCCAGCTCCCACAGAGGCACCATGGATTTCAAGCCTTATGGTGTCCCTGTGGGAGCTGGCTTGCCGGCGATAGGGCCGGACCAGGCTAACAACTATCAGCCTTCCAGCTCAGCCCAGCGCTCTACCAGTACATCCAGCTCACCCTGCAACTTCTCGATCCTGGCCAGCACTGCCGAAGTTTCCGCAATCGGCCGCTGATAGAAGCCCGCCGCATTCACCTCTTCCTGAGCTTCAGCCATGCGCTGCTCCAGCGCGTCGATCTGCCCCGGCAGCATCTCCAGCTCACGCTGCAGCTTGTAGCTGAGCTTTTTCTTCGATGCCTCTTCCACCACCGGCGCAGCAACAGGCGCAGGCTTGGCCTCGACCTTCTCCACCACCGCGCTATTGAGGGCCGACTTGCCGCCCTTGCTCTCGGTCACGCCCAGCAGCTTCGGCGAGCCGCCCTGGCGAATCCAGTCCTCATAACCCCCTACGTACTCGCGCACCTTGCCCTCGCCTTCGAACACCAGGGTGCTGGTGACGACGTTGTCGAGGAAGGCCCGGTCGTGGCTGACGATCAGCACGGTGCCCTTGTAGTTGGACAGCACCTCTTCGAGCAGTTCGAGGGTTTCCACGTCCAGGTCGTTGGTCGGTTCGTCGAGCACCAGCAGGTTGGCCGGCTTGCTGAACAGCTTGGCCAGCAGCAGGCGGGCACGCTCTCCGCCCGACAGCGCCTTGACCGGCGTGCGCGCACGCTGGGGGCTGAACAGGAAGTCGCCCAGGTAACTGAGCACATGGCGGTTCTGCCCATCGATCTCGATGAAGTCACGGCCTTCGGCGAGGTTGTCGATCACCGTCTTTTCCAGCTCGAGCTGGTGGCGCATCTGGTCGAAATAGGCCACTTCCAGCTTGGTACCGCGCTCGACCTTGCCTGAAGTGGGCTCCAGGTCGCCGAGCATCAACTTCAGCAAGGTGGTCTTGCCGGTACCGTTGGCACCCAGCAGGCCGATACGGTCTTCGCGCTGCAGGACCATGGAGAAGTCCTTGACCAGCATCGGCCCTTCGGGATGATGGAAACTTACGTTTTCCAGCACCATGACCTGCTTGCCGGACTTTTCCGCCGCCTCGATCTGGATATTGGCCTTGCCCTGGCGTTCGCGGCGCTCGCCACGCTCTTCCCGCAGGGCCTTCAAGGCACGCACGCGACCTTCGTTGCGGGTACGGCGGGCCTTGATGCCCTGGCGAATCCACACTTCTTCCTGGGCCAGGCGCTTGTCGAACAGCGCGTTGGCGGTTTCTTCGGCGGCCAGTGCGGCCTCCTTGTGCACCAGGAAGCTGGCGTAGTCGCCGTTCCAGTCGATCAGGCCGCCACGGTCCAGTTCAAGGATGCGGGTGGCCAGGTTCTGCAGGAACGACCGGTCGTGGGTAATGAACAGCACCGCGCCGTTGAAGCCGCGCAGGGCCTCTTCGAGCCAGGCAATGGCGCCAATGTCCAGGTGGTTGGTCGGCTCGTCGAGCAGCAGCAGGTCGGGCTCCGACACCAGCGCCTGGGCCAGCAGCACGCGGCGGCGCCAGCCACCGGACAGCTCGGCCAGGGTCTTGTCGGCAGGCAGTTGCAGGCGGCTGAGGGTGCTTTCCACCACCTGCTGCAGGCGCCAGCCGTCGCGGGCTTCCAGTTCGTGCTGAACGTGCATGAGCTTTTCCAGGTCATCGTCGCCCTGGATGTTCATGCTCAGGTGGTGGAACTGCGCCAGCAGTTCACCCACGCCGTCGAGGCCGGCCGCGACCACGTCGAACACCGTGCGCTCATCGGCCACCGGCAGTTCCTGCGGCAGTTCGCCGATCTTCAGGCCCGGCGCACGCCAGATTTCCCCGTCGTCGCCCTTCTGCTCGCCCTTGACCAGGCGCAGCATGCTCGACTTGCCGGTGCCGTTCCGGCCGATGATGCACACCCGCTCGCCACGAGCGATCTGCCAGGACACTTTGTCCAGCAGCGGCATGGCGCCGAATGCGAGGGACACATCGCTGAATTTGAGCAGGGTCATGTTGGTCTCCATAAATCGGGCGCGCATTCTACCTGAGTTGGGCCCCCGACGGCAGCTGCCAGGCCAATCGATGCACGCGTGGCGACATCCGGTCGACGTTAATATGCCGATACAAGCACAGTGCTTTCACCCGCTGCCGGCAAACGGCTAAGCTAAGGCAATAGCTTCCAACAGTGCTGGCTCCGCCGTCACTTCCCCATGGTTCAACTGCCCGGACGTATCATGCGCAGCCGCCTGTTACAAATTGCTTCCTGCCTGCTGCTGACCGCTGCCACCAGCGCGGCACAGGCCACCGACCTCACCCTGCAGCGCCAGTACTACGACGAAGCCAAGCGCGCGCTGGCCAAGGGCGACAAAGGCCCTTACCTACGCTATGCCCAGGCCCTGAGTGACTACCCGCTGACCCCGTACCTGGCCTACGACGAGCTCACTGCCCGCCTGAAAAGCGCCAGCAACCAGGAAATCGAGGCGTTCCTCGCCAAGCATGGCGACCTGCCCCAGGCCAACTGGATGAAACTGCGCTGGTTGCGCTGGCTGGCCGAACGCGGCGAGTGGGACACCTTCGTCAAGTACTACGACCCCAAGCTCAATTTCACCGAGCTCGATTGCCTCAACGGCCAGTACCAGCTCAGCCATGGCCTGCGTGCCGAAGGCAACGCCACCGCCGAAAAGCTGTGGAACGTGGGCAAGTCGCAACCTGCCGCGTGCGACACACTGTTCGGCATGTGGGCCGCTGAAGGCCAGCTGACCGAGAGCAAGCGCTGGCAGCGCACCAAGCTGGCAGCCCAGGCGCGCAATTACAGCCTGGCCAATAGCCTGGTCAATGGCCTGACCACCCTCGGCCCGCAAGGCCGGCTGCTGGTCGACGTGGCACAGAAGCCTGAGCTGCTCAACCAGCCATCGCGCTTTGCCCCGGCCAACGAGGCGATGGCCGATGTGGTCAGCCTGGGCCTGCGCCGCCTGGCGCGCCAGGACCCGGAGCGGGCCATGGCGCTGCTGGACGACTACGCCCAGCGCATGCATTTCTCCCGCGACGAAAAGGTGGCCATCGCCCGCGAAATAGGCCTGACCCTGGCCCGCCGCTACGACCCGCGTGCGCTCGACCTGATGACCCGCTACGACCCTGAGCTGCGCGACAACACCGTCAGTGAATGGCGCCTGCGCCTGCTGCTGCGCCTGGGCCGCTGGGAAGACGCCTACGAGCTGACCCGGCGCCTGCCTCAGGACCTGGCCAGCAGCAGCCGCTGGAAGTACTGGCAAGCGCGCAGCCTGGAGCTGGCACAGCCGAACAACCCGCAGATCCCGCTGCTGTACAAGACCGTGGCGCGCGAGCGTGACTTCTATGGTTTCCTCGCCGCCGACCGGGCCAAGACACCGTACCAACTGAACAACAAACCCCTGTTGCTGAGCCCGCAACTGGTGAAGAAAGTACGCAATACACCCGGCATCCAGCGGGCGCTGGAATTCCATGCCCGCGGCCAGATCGTCGAAGGCCGCCGCGAGTGGTACCACGTCAGCCGGCACTTCACCCGCGATGAAATGGTGGCCCAGGCGCGCCTGGGTTATGAATTGCGCTGGTACTTCCCGGCCATCCGCACCATCAGCCAGGCCCAGTACTGGGACGACCTGGACATCCGCTTCCCGATGGCCCACCGCGATACCCTGGTGCGCGAAGCCAACGTGCGCGGCCTGCATTCGAGCTGGGTATTCGCCATTACCCGCCAGGAAAGCGCGTTCATGGAAGACGCACGCTCCCCGGTCGGCGCCAGCGGCCTGATGCAACTGATGCCGGCTACCGCCAAGGAAACGGCCCGCAAGTTCAGCATTCCGCTTGCCTCACCGGCACAAGTGCTCAACCCGGACAAGAACATCCAGCTGGGTGCCGCCTACCTGAGCCAGGTGCACAGCCAGTTCAACGGCAATCGGGTCCTGGCCTCGGCAGCCTACAATGCCGGGCCCGGGCGCGTGCGCCAGTGGCTGAGGGGCGCCAAGCACCTGAGTTTCGATGTGTGGGTGGAGTCGATCCCGTTCGACGAAACCCGCCAATACGTGCAGAACGTGCTGTCGTATTCAGTGATCTACGGGCAGAAACTGAATGCACCGCAGCCGCTGGTGGATTGGCATGAGCGGTATTTCGATGACATGTAAGGTTCGCTGAGCCCTTGCCGGCCTGTTCACGGGCAAACCTGTTAACAGGCCGGTGCCAGCACACAGCTATTCCAGGATTTCCACGCCCATCCCGACCTCAAGCCACCCGCTGCCATCCACCGCCAGGTTCTGCCCGAACAGGATATCGCCTTCCTTTTCGCGGAAGGTCCTGAGCGTGGCCATCGGTTCACGGTCTTCACTGCGCTCGCCGGTGGCGGGGTCGATAGTGGTAAAGATGCACCTCACACTCGGTTTGAGCACCCGGAATTCGAGGGTGCCAATGCGGATCCGCTTCCAGCCATCCTCGGCGAAAGGCTCGGCGCCCTGCACCACCAGGTTCGGTCGAAAACGCAGCATCTCCATGGGCCGCCCCACACGGCGGTCAAGCTCGTCCAGCGAGCCCTGGCCGATCAGCAACAAGGGGAAACCATCCGGAAAAGCGGCGCGATCGCTGTTGAAGCCATAACCGTTGGGCAAATAACGGGCACGCTGCTCCGGGCAATGCACCAAGCGCACAGCCTTGCCCAGCCACTCGCTCAGCCAGGCCGCCGCGCCATCACCGGCGTCTGGCACGCGCAAGGTATCGCGCCAGATCGTCACGCCACGCAGGCCCTCATCGGGAGGTGGCACTGCCACCCTCAGCGAGGCGCGCCCAGGCGCCTGCAACAGCAGCTGGCCGCAACCGTCATCGTGCGCCGCGATCTGGCCAAGGCGTGGCCAGGCACGTTGGGTCAGGAAGCGTCCGTTTTCTGCCTCGACCACCATCCAGCGCCGGTCACCCTGCAGGCCCAGCAGCCCCACCGGCGAAGCGCGCAGGCTCTGCGCTTGGCACGACTTCACCGGGTATCGGTACAACTCACTCAGAAACATCCCTGCCGCCTCGCGTCTTGGCAAATGCCAAGCTTATACCGGGCAGGCGTGGCGATCACGCGGTGGCCGTATCCAGCAGCAGGCGCTGCTTGACCACGTCGACCAGGCGATCGGGCTGGAACTTGGAAAGGAAGTTGTCGCAACCCACTTTCTTGACCATGGATTCATTGAAACTGCCCGACAGCGATGTGTGCAGCACCACATAGAGTTGGCGCAGCCGCGCATCGCCACGAATTTCGGTGGTCAGGCGGTAACCGTCCATTTCCGGCATTTCGGCGTCGGTGAACACCATCAGCAGCTTTTCACACACGTCCTCGCCGGCATCGGCCCAACCCTTGAGCATGCGCAGTGCCTTCAGGCCATCACTGGCCACATGCAGTTTCATGCCCAACTGGGACAAGGTGTCGCGCAACTGCGCCAGGGCCACACCGGAGTCGTCCACCAGCAGCACCTCGCGGCCTCGCGCCCGTGCCAGCACGGGGTCGGCCAGTTTGTCGCCGGAAACCCGGGCGTTGTAAGGCACGATTTCAGCCAGCACCTTTTCCACGTCGATGACCTCGACCAGTTGCTCATCGACCTTGGTGATGGCAGTCAGGTAATGCTGGCGTCCGGCGCTGGACGGCGGCGGCATGATCGACTCCCAGTTCATGTTGACGATGCGGTCGACCCCTCCTACCAGGAAAGCCTGCACCGAGCGGTTGTATTCGGTGACGATGATGGTGCTGTCGGGCGTGGGTTGCAGCGGGCGCATGCCAATGGCCTGGGACAGGTCGATCACCGGCAACGTCTGCCCACGCAGGTTGACCACACCGCAGACGAACGCATGACGCTGGGGCATCAGGGTGAGCTTGGGCAGTTGCAGCACTTCTTGAACCTTGAACACGTTGATCGCGAACAATTGGCGGCCCGCCAGGCGGAACATCAGGATTTCCAGGCGGTTCTCACCTACCAGTTGCGTGCGTTGGTCTACCGTGTCGAGAATGCCAGCCATTGGAAAGCCCCCAGGCTTGAGTCGAAAAAGGTGAATTGATCTACCCTGTATCGGCGGCTTCCCGCACACCTTGACCCTTGCGGGAAAATGCCGACTCGGCAATTGATATCACTTTACCATCATGCTTTACTGCCGGCACCCCGCTCGAATTCGGCAGCCCGCATCAGGGAAACCCCTAGGGGCAGTCAGGTGAAACCTGATATTCGCGATATCCTTTAGCCATTAATGTGACGCCATTCTCATTGCATGAATGGAGTCAGGCTTTTGCTAGCTATCGTTGCGGCGTGCCCGTCACCTGCGCCTACCCCACGCGCGGGGACCTGATCATGGACACTGCCTTAGCGTTCGATAACGCACTGCAGGGCTTCCTGCTGGATGCCCAGGTACTGCTGACCCAGGCCCAGGAATGCCTGCAGCATCTGGAATTGATCGACAACGATCCAGACGCCTGCCGCTGCCTGGACAGCACCTTGGCCAGCCTCGCCGGGCAGGCCACCCGCCTGGACGCGCGCGAAGTTGCCCATTACGCCACCGCGCTTCACCAGTTGCTGGCCCCAGCCTGCTACAGCGGCTGCCTGCAGCCAGAGGCATTGCCTGCGATCGAGGCCTGCCTGACCCTGCTGGCCTGGCAACTGGAGTTGCTCGACAGCCGAACCGGGCGGTTGAACCTGGATATCGGCGAGCAACTGGTGCTGCTGGGCGAGCTGGCCAAGGTCGTGCAGCAACCCCTTGCCCCTGCTTGCGCGTCTTGCGATGAAGCAGGCAAAACGTGCGATCACCCGCATGATGTCATGCGCTCCGGCAGCCATGGCAGCCGGTCGTACCGCGCGCATTAACCTGACCAGAAGTGCAACTAACTACATGCACTCAAGCCCTGCGCTGGTCGAACTTGCAAAGTTCGCAAAGTTTCAGGAAGGCCAAGTTGAATCATTACCGCCTTAGTTGCAGCGCGGGTGCGAGCAGCGGGATCCGCGGGTGGCACTTTGCCACCCGGCACCGCCCTGCCAACAGGCGTTTCGGAGCGTCACCCAGCCGCGACCGACACCGTACGAAGTGGTAATATGCGCCCCCACAAACACTTGCAATCACAAAAAAGTTTGCACATCAGGTGCTCGACCAAACAGCGGAAGTACTGCGCCAAAGCCTCTGACCCGCATTGTGCAAGGCCTCTATCAGCAATACTTCAGTGGCTTCCCTATTTATGCTCCCACGCTTGAAATTCCACATGCGTAGCTGCTGCCGCGTTGCCCTGCTGCGCTGGCTGACGGTCGGGCTGTGTGTGGCCTCGCTGGTTACCAACCTGATGCTGTACCTGGCCAACCTGGCTATCCCGGCTGGCCTGCTGCTTTTGCAGTTGGCCGCAACGCTGGCCGCCACCCTGCAGTTGGGATTGGGGGCCAGGTCGATCAGCCTGCGACCGGCTGAACTGGCCGAGCGCATGCTGAAGGTGCAGGAAGACGAGCGGCAACACCTGAGCCGGGAGTTGCACGACGACATTGGCCAATTGCTGACTGCCGCCAAACTGCAACTGCAGTGGCTGAAACGGCGCATGCCGGCCGAGTTGCAGGGCCACTGCGATGCGCTGCACAGCACCCTGGATGACACCCTGGGCACGGTACGCAACGTGTCGAGCCTGCTCAACCCCAGGCAATTGGCGAGTCTAGGGTTGGAAGCCAGCTTGCGCGCGCACTTGGTCCGCACGCTGGGCAGCAGCAGCGTACACTGGAGCCTGGCGTGCAACCAACGTCTGGGCGGCATTGACAATGCAGTGGCCATGGCAGTGTTCCGCATCACCCAGGAAGCAGTCACCAACATGCTGCGCCATGCCCAGGCACACAACCTGGTTGTGCGCCTGCAACGCACCCCTGCCGGGCTGGCGTTGTCGATTCACGACGATGGCCGCGGCTTCGTTCCCGCCCGGCACCCGGCCGAGGCCGGCCAGCGCGGCCTGGCCGGCATGCAGGAGCGGGTAACGGCCTTGCAGGGCAGCCTGCAGATCACCAGCCAGCCTGGCCAGGGTACACGGATAGAAGCGATGTTCCCGTGGCCACCGCGCACCCAGCAACGCGCCAGGAGTACTGTTGCCCATGACCTGTAGATTGCTGCTGGTCGACGACCACTCGCTGATCCGCGCCGGCGTACGTGCGCTGGTTTGCGACATTCCCGGCTACAGCGTGGTCGGTGAGGCCGACGATGGCAGCCAGTTGCTTGAGCAGGTACGCGCACTGGCGCCGGACATTGTCCTGCTGGACATTTCCATGCGCTCGACCAGCGGTCTGGACGCCCTGACCCAATTGCGGGCCTGCGGCAGCACCTGCAAGGTGCTGATCCTGTCGATGCACACCGATCCGGACCTGATCATGCGTGCCCTGGAAAGCGGTGCCCACGGTTACCTGCTCAAGGACACCAGTGCCACCGAGCTGGAGCAGGCCCTGGAGGCAGTACGCCACGGCGAGCGCTACCTGAGCCCGGCCATCGCCCACACCGTCATCAACCAGGCGCTGCAGCGCAACAGGCCGGGCGCACAGGGCGGCAGCGACCGCCATAACCTCACGGCGCGCCAGCTGGAGATCCTGCGCCTGATCGTGCGCGGCAAGTCGACCCGGGAAATTGCCACTGGCCTTGGCCTGTCGATCAAGACCGTGGAAACCCACCGCTCGCAAATCATGAAGCGCCTGCAAATTCATGACGTGGCTGGCCTGGTACTGTTTGCCGTGCGCGAAAAGATCATCAGCCTGGACGACTGAGCAGCGGCGACCCGGCAGGCAGGTGCAGGCGCAACGCTGCGGGCCGGGCTTCGAAACGCAAGTTGGTAGTCTGCAAGGGCTCGCCATCGAGGTTGAGGTCCAGGCCCTGGGCACTCTTGATCTCGACCCAGGGCAACCTGGCACGGACGAACAGGCCATCACCGGCCAGCAGGTCACGCAACGTGCCCAGCATTTCCTGTGGGGCAGGCAATATGGCGATATCGAGCAAGCCATCATCGACTACCGCATCCGGGCACAGCTCCTGCCCGCCTCCCGCCTGGCGGCCATTGCCGATGCCCAGTGCCAGCAGGTCCCCTTGCCAGTGGAAATCCGGCCCTTGCAGCTCGACAGAAGCCGCCTGCAGTTCGCTGAAGCGTGTGAGGCCGGTGAATAGATAGGCCGCGGCGCCCAGGACCTTCTTCAGGTCTTCGGACGTATTGGCCGTGACCTGGCTACCGAACCCGCCGGTGGCCATGTTGAGGAACAGCTGGTCGCCGGCCTGGCCCAGGTCTATGGGCTGTGCCGCCACGTTCAACAAGGCCAGCGCAGCGGCAGGCTCCAGCGGAATGCCGGCAGCCTTGGCAAAATCGTTGGCGGTGCCCAACGGCAGCAATACCAGGCTGGCATCGGTCCCGGCATGCCCCATGGCCTCGGCCACATCGCGCAGGGTCCCGTCGCCGCCACCGGCGACAATGTGGCTGTAACCTGCCGCCAGCGCCTCGGTCACCAGGCGCTGGGCATCGCCCGCCTCCCAGGTGACCCGCACATCCAGCACCCAGCCACTGTCGCGCATGTCGTGCACGGCATCGCGCAGTTCGTCGTTCATCGCCTGCTTGCCGTGCAGGACCAGCATTGCCTTGCGCGCTTGCATAGGCGCATCTCCCTGAGGTTGACCAACCCTATCTCGACCACGGGCACGCGTGGATCGTTGCATGCCGCGTTCAAAAACAGCCAGCGGCGTGTCGCGCGTGGCAGGCGGTGTTCCCTGCAGCAGCGCCGGCTCGGCTGCTAGTGAAGATAATGGCATTTTTTCCACAGCCGACAATGCCCGGCTATGCTGAGTCGAGACACTTTTGACAGGTTTTTGACCCTACAAGCGAATGAGCACAGGCGAGTCAGCATTTTGACTGTGAAATGCCCTGGCTTGCCCGCCACGGACGCACCTCCCGGCCCTCTCCTGCAACCGGCCGACAGGTGCGTCTTGCCCTCTGCAGCCGTCAGCGAGGACCACGGTCATGCGTATTCTCTGGACACTGCCTTACCTGCCTTGGCCGACCACCAGTGGCTGCAAGACTCGCCAATACCACCTGATCCGGGCACTGGCCCAGCGCGGCCACCGCATCACCTTGTTGGTGCAATCGAAGATACCCCTCAGTGACGCCGCACGCGAGGCGCTCGAACCGTACCTCGAACGGCTGATAGTCCTGCCGCGCAGGCCGCTGCATAGCCCGCTGAACCTGCTGGCCTCGCCGATCATCGACTACCCCATGCGGGCAATCATCAATGGCCTTTGCGCAGCGTTGCGGCACCGCTTCGAGCAGTTGCTGGAGGAACCGTGGGACGTGATCCAGATCGAGCACAGCTATAGCTTCCAGCCGTTCGAGAAGGCCCTGCAGGCCCGCGGCCTGCCCTTCATGCTCAGCGAACACAACCTGGAGTCGGTTACCGGCAGCGCCTGCCATGACCGCCTGCCGTTATGGCTACGCCCGCTCAATGCCTTCGACCGCTGGCGCTACCGGCGCTGGGAACAGCGCGTGCTGGGCCAGCCCACCGAGCTGGTAGCCGTCAGCGCTCACGACGCCGAGCTGATCGGGCAGATCAGCAGGCGCCCGGTGAATGTGGTGGTCAATGGCGTGGAATGTGATTTCTACCAGCAGGTGCAACCGGCGCTGCACAGCCAGCGCCTGCTGTTTGTCGGCAATTTTGAATACGGCGCCAACCTGGAAGCCATCGAGTGGGCGCTGGAAGACATCATGCCGCAGGTGTGGCTGAGCAACCCGGCCGTGCGCCTGGCGATTGCCGGGCATGCGATGCCGGCCAGCTGGAAGCTGCACTGGAATGACCCGCGGATCGAATGGCTCGGCTATCGCCCCGATCTGCGTGAACTGCAAAGCCGCTCAGCCCTGTTTTTTGCGCCGCTGCGCTATACCGGTGGCTCGAAGGTGAAAATCCTTGAAGCAATGGCTGCCGGCCTGCCGATCATCAGTACCGGCAAGGGCGTTTCCGGCCTGGCGGTGAACAACGGCGAGCATTACCTGGGCAGCGATGACAGTGATCAACTGGCCCTGCTGATCACCCAGTTGCTCAACCAGCCCTGGCGCATGAGCCAGTTGAGCGCGGCCGGGCGCCAGTTCGCCCGCCAGCGCCACGACTGGAGCGTGGCGGCTCATCAACTGGAAACCGTGCACATGCGCCTGACCCAGGCAGCACCGGTGCCAGGGCCGCTGGCCGATGCCTGGCTGGGGCGTTCAGCCAAGTAGTTCGCTGAAGGGAATGAATGGCACGCTGTCACCCGTTTTCGGCGTGCTGCCTTCGCGCACCTCCACCAGCCCGTCGGCCCAGGCTGCGCTGCGCAGCACACCCGAACTCTGGTTCTTGTAGATGCGCACCTGGCCGTCCTCGATGCGCGCACGCAAGTATTCGCGGCGGCTACCGGGTTTGGGCCAGTCAAACCCCGCCGGCATGTCGAAGCGCAGCGGCGTGACATTGCCCACCCCTTGGCGCCGCAGCAGGTAGGGCCGGGTCAGCAGGCCAAAGGTGACCAGGGTCGAGGCCGGATTACCCGGCAGGCCGATCACCGGCACGCCCTGGTAATGACCGAAGGTCAGCGGCTTGCCCGGCTTGATCGCCAGCTTCCACAGCGCCAGCTCGCCCGCTTCGCGCAGTGCTGCCCCGAGGTAGTCGGCCTCGCCCACCGACACGCCGCCAGTGGACAGGATCAGGTCGACGTGGCCCAGTCCGGCCAGGCAGGCGCGGGTCTGCGCCAGGTCATCCGGCAGGATGCCGGCATCGACCACCTCGCACCCCAGGCGCTGCAACCAACTGACCAGTAGCCGACGATTGCTGTTGTAGATTTGCCCGGGCCCCAACGGCAGCCCGGGCTCGACCAGTTCGTCGCCGGTGGACAGTACCGCCACTTTGACCTTGCGTACCACCTCGAGCCGGGCGTGGCCCAAGGTCGCCGCCAGGCCCAGTTCGATCGGCCCCAGGCGCGTGCCGGCGTTCATCACCTGCTCGCCCTTGCGGGTTTCCTGGCCCTGCGGGCGAATGTTCTGCCCGGCGCGCAGCGCCTCGACGAAACGTACCCGGCCATCCTCCAGCACCTGGGTGTTTTCCTGCATCTCGACGCAATCGGCACCTGCCGGCACTGGGGCGCCGGTAAAGATGCGGGCACAGGTGCCCGGCTGCAGAGGCTGTGGCGCATGGCCGGCGAAGATGCGCTGGCTGACGGGCAACGGCTGGCCCTGCCAGTCGGCCAGGCGCAGGGCATAGCCGTCCATGGCACTGTTCGGCCAGGGCGGCAGGTCGAGCGAGGCCACCAGGTCGGTCGCCAGTACCCGGCCTTCGGCCTCGGCCAGGGGCAGGTTTTCAGTCTCCTGAATCGGTGCCGCCTCGGCCAATGCCAGCAATTGTTCCAGGGCTTGCTCTACCGGCATCAGCGGCCGTGGCTGACTGACCTCAGCCACGGCTGTCACAGGCCATTGCCTGCTTCAGGTGCGGGACAAAGTTGCATGGCCGATGGCGGGCGTCGAGTTGCTCGGCAAGAATGCCGTCCCAACCGGTGCGCACGGCATTGGTCGAGCCCGGCAGGCAGCACACCAGGGTGCCATTGGCCAGGCCGGCCAAGGCCCGCGACTGTACCGTGGACGTACCGATATCCGGCACGGAGATCTGCCGGAACAACTCGCCAAAGCCATCGACCTGCTTGTCCAGCAGACAGGCCACCGCCTCCGGCGTGCTGTCGCGGCCGGTAAAGCCAGTGCCGCCGGTAATCAGCACCACCTGCACGCGCTCGTCGGCGATCCAGGTGGCAACCTGCGCACGGATCTTGTACAGGTCGTCCTTGAGCAATACCCGCTCTGCCAGGTGATGGCCGGCCTCGCTCAACCGGTCGACGAACATCTGGCCAGAGGTATCGGTGTCGGGCGTGCGGGTGTCGCTAACGGTGAGCACCGCGATATTCAGCGGCACAAAGGGGGTATCTGCCTTGGCTTTCATGGGGGTCCGTCACAACAGGATAGGTTGGCCGCAGTTATATCACAGCGCACTTTTACCGGGTTGCGCCCAACAAACTTGCCCTGGATCAACCGCGCAGATTTATCGCTATGATGCACTTGCAGTGAACTTGCACTAAAGTCCTGCGTCATAAATGTCATCTAGCACCATCGCACTTGGAGAACCACGATGATCAAACGGACCCTACCCGCCTTCCTGCTCGCTTTGGGCCTGGGCACCCTTGCCGGCTGCTCCACCCCAACCGTCATCACCCTGAACGATGGCCGAGAAATCCAGGCGACGGATAAACCGTCCTACGACGAAGACTCCGGCTTCTACGAATTCGAGCAGCTGGACGGCAAGCGCACCCGCCTGAACAAGGACCAGATCCGCACCGTGAAAGAGCTGTAACCGCGCCGCGTTTTCAGCAAAGGCCCTTTGCACAACAGGGGCTTGCGAGCAAAAACACGATGCAGTAGGATTTTGTTCATCGGAGTGTAGCGCAGCCAGGTAGCGCGTCTCGTTCGGGACGAGAAGGCCGCAGGTTCGAATCCTGTCTCTCCGACCAGATCCTCCAGAAGCCCGCTGATGCGGGCTTTTTTGTGCCTGGAAACCGCCACCAACGGTAGCGTTGAAAGCCGATAGCCACCCCTGCACCGCCCCCGTCACCCCTGTGTCAGGCACTGGTGAACTGCAGGGCCGCCAGCCGGGCATACAGCGGGCTTTGCTCGATCAATTGGCGATGAGTGCCCACCGCCACCAAGCGTCCCTGGTCGATGACCGCGATGCGCTCGGCGTGCTGGACCGTGGCCAGCCGATGGGCGATGACCAGCGTGGTACGCCCGGCCATCAGGCGGGGCAGTGCTTGCTGGATCAGGTGTTCGCTTTGCGCGTCGAGGGCGCTGGTGGCTTCGTCCAGCAACAGGATCGGCGCGTCCACCAGTAGCGCCCGGGCAATCGCCAGGCGCTGGCGCTGGCCGCCGGAAAGCCCGATGCCACCCTCCCCCAGCGGTGTCTGGTAGCCCTGAGGTAACTGCCGAATGAATTCATCAGCATGGGCGCCGCGGGCTGCGGCTTCGACCTCGGCCTGGCTCGCCTCGGGGCGGCCATAGCGAATATTGGCTTCTACCGTGCCACGGAACAGCGAAGGGTTCTGTGCAACCAGGGCAAACTGCCGTCGCAGCTGGCCGGGGTCGAATTCTGTCAGCGGCTGGCCGTCGAGCAGGATGCGCCCTTGCTGGGGGTCGTAAAACCGCAGCAACAGATCGAACAAGGTCGACTTGCCGGCCCCTGATGGGCCGACCAGGGCCACGGTCTGGCCGGGCTCGATGACCAGGCTCAGGCCAGCTACCGCTGCCACGGTGGGCCGTGACGGGTAGGCGAACACCAGTTCCTGCAACTCGATGTGCCCGCGGGCCCTCTGCCCCGCCACGCCCGAGGCGGCACAGCCCGGCAGGATTGCGCTGCGAGCGGCCAGCAGTTCGGCGATCCGCTCGCCAGCACCGGCAGCGCGCTGCAGTTCGCCGATCACTTCACTGAGGGTGCCGAAGGCGCTGCCGACGATCAGGCTGTAGAACACGAAGGCGGCCAGTTCGCCGGCAGATATGCGCCCGGCGATCACATCCATGCCGCCCACCCACAGCATCACCCCAACCGCCCCCAGCACCAAGACGATCACCAGGGTGATCAGCCAGGCCCGCTGGGCAATGCGCTTGCGCGCCACGGTGAACGCCGCTTCGACCGTGTCGGCAAAAAGTGCGCGGTCATGTGCCTGATGGTTGTAGGCCTGCACAGTCTTGATCTGCCCCAGCGTCTCGGCCACGTAGCTGCCTACGTCGGCGACCCGGTCCTGGCTCTGCCGCGACAGCCTACGTACGCGGCGACCAAACAGCAGGATGGGCGCCAACACCAGCGGCAGGGTCACCACCACGATGCTGGTGAGCTTGGGGTTGGTAATGAACAGCAGCACCACACCGCCCAGCACCATCAATGCATTGCGCAGGAACATCGACAGCGACGAACCGATGACCGATTGCAGCAGCGTGGTGTCTGCTGTCAGCCGCGACTGGATCTCGGCGCTGCGGTTATCTTCGAAAAAGCCGGGGTGCAGGCCGATCAGGTGGTTGAACACGGCCCGCCGCATGTCGGCCACGCAGCGCTCGCCAATCCAGGACACCAGGTAGAAACGGCTGAACGTTCCCACCGCCAGGGCCAGTACCAGCAGCAGGAACAGCCCGATGGTCTGGTTGAGCTGGTGCGCGGAACGGGTCATGAAACCCTGGTCGACCAGCAGCCGGATGCCTTGGCCCATCGACAAGGTGATGCCCGCAGTGACCACCAGTGCCAGCAAGGCCAGCAGAACCTGCCGGCGATAGGGGCGAACGAACTGCCAGGCCAGGCGTAATGCCCGGCGTGGTTGCGGGGAAACCGATTCGGACATGGTGACGATCACTGTGGGTGGCGAAGGCCCAGACTACCACTCATCAGGGCTGGGGAACGCGGGCAGGTGGCTATAGCCTATCGATCTAACCAGGGTATGGAGCTTTGCCAGCGTTTCTGTTGGACTGGTATTGCCGTGACGAGCCTGTCGTCACAGGCCAGTCACGGTGCAGGACTACCCTGAGTGTTCACCTGATGAGGAGACCATGCATGAGCTTGCAGCCTACCAGCGACAACCAGCAGCCCCGGCCGAACCAGCAACCCCAGGTATGCGGTTCGATCATTGATGCCCAGGGGCGCGAAGTACCGATCACCGAGCAGATGATCCAGCAGGCTTGCAAGGCCCTGGAACAGAGCCGGGTCGAGCGCGTACGCAAAGGTTGAGCGGCGAATTTCTTGCAACCCGGCGCCCGCGCCGGGTTTTTATTTGCCCTGAGTTCACTACTGGCCCCTTGCGGCCAGGCCCGGCTGGGCGCTCTCACCCAGGCGAACGCCCGTGCAGCGGCCGGCACGCCGTCAGACCAATACGCCACCCAGCGCACTGACCAGTTGCGCCAACTGCGGCGCCTCGCCCCGCAGGCGCACCGCCAGCCCCTCGATCTCGCGTCGCGCTGGGTACTGCTTGCGCAACTGGTCGAACGCGGCACGCTGTTGTTGTGGGTCGTCGCTCAGGCTGCGGCGGAAGTCGGCATCGTCACGGCGCGGGTCGTACACGGCGCGGCACAGGGTGGCCAGGGCCCAGGCCGGGTCGGCGCTGGCATCCAGCTCGATTTGCGCCAGCGGCGGGCGCGGCAGCAGGTCGGCCAGTTGCACCTGCTCATCCACCCCGAGGAAGCGGCACAGGGCCTGGTAGATCTGCGCGGTGCCACGCTGGCGGCCGTCGAGGCTGTAACCGGCAATATGCGGTGACGCCAGGGTACACAGGTCGGCCAGTTGCAGGTCGACTTGCGGCTCGCCTTCCCATACGTCCAGCACGGCATGGATGTCGTCGCGCTGCAGCAGCAGCTCGCGCAGGGCGGCGTTGTCCACCACTGGCCCACGGCTGGCGTTGACCAGCCAGGCACCCGGGCGCAATTGTGCCAATTGCGCCTGGCCCAGCAAGTGCCAGGTGGGGTAGCCGCCGCTACGCTGCAACGGGGTATGCAGGCTGATCACATCACACTGCTGGACAATGGTTTCCAGGCTGACGTAGTCACCGCCTTCAGCGGCCTGGCGCAGCGGGTCGCACACCAGCACCTTCCAGCCCAGGCCGCGCAGCACACGTACCAGCCGCCCGCCGACCTCACCTGCACCGACCACGCCGTAGACCCGTTCGGGCAGCGCAACGCCATCCAGTTCGGCCAGGGTCAGCAGGCTGCCCAGCACATAATCGACCACACCGCGGGCATTGCAGCCTGGCGCGCTGCTCCAGCGAATGCCGGCTTCGGCAAAATAGTCCAGATCCAGGTGATCGGTACCGATGGTGCAGGTACCGACGAAGCGTACCCGGCTGCCTTCGAGCAATGTGCGATCAACCTTGGTCACCGAGCGTACCAGCAGGATATCGGCATCCTTGACGCTGGCGGCATCGAGGCTTCGGCCGGGGTAGCGGCGAATTTCCCCGAAGCCTTGGAAGAAGGCATCGAGCAGCGGGATGTTTTCGTCGGCAACTATCAGCATGGCGCTCTCCTGTCTGGGGAGCGCAGTGTAGGCGCATCGCCAGGTGGGTTGCACAGGGTTTCAGTCGGCTTTTTTGCGAATCCAGTAAAGGAAGGTGCCGGCGTCTTCCTGCTGTTGCACGAGTTCGTGGCCGAGGAAGTTGCAGAACTTGGGAATGTCGCGGCGGGTGGACGGGTCGGTGGCGATGACCTTGAGCAGGCCGCCGGCGGCCAGGTTGCGTACGTGCTGGTGCAGCATCATCACCGGCTCCGGGCAGTTCAGGCCGGTGGCATCGAGGATGGCGTCGGGGGTGAAATCGGTCATGGGGGGCTCCGAAAATGATCGCTATTGTCGCGCATCACGCGGCGGGGTCCAAGCGCGGCTTTGCAGGCCATAAGTCCGGACGGGCGTTGCCCAGGCCCTTTGCGCCCCTACGGCGGGTCAGAGGCTTCGCGCCGCCTCCCCCCCGCACGGCTTCTGATCTGGCTGTTGATCTGGCTGTTGATCTGGCTGTTGATCTTGATCTTGATCTTGATCTTGATCTTGATCTTGATCTTGATCTTGATCTTCGCGACTTCAGGAGGCCGAGCGGAGGGCATGCGGAGGGAGGTGACGGGCATGGATGCCCGTCAAGCGCTGAGGCCCCAGGGATGGGGCCTGCAGCGCGTACTCCCGGGAGCATGCCCGTAGCGAGGGAACCCCGGAGCGAAGCGGAGGCGCCGGATGACGGGAGCGCAGCGTTTTTTGGTTACTTTTTGTCGCGTCTGACAAAAAGTGACTCGCCGTAAGGGCGAAAAGGTGACTATGCGTCGCTATCGCAGCTGGAGTTATCACGCCACCAAAAACCAGCGCCCAGGATTTCAAGCTCTGCAAAGGTGTGGGCGTTTACACCGCATAGGTATTCGTTCGCGTAGGCGGCGCCGAGTCACCTTTCCGCCCTTACGGCGGGTTACTTTGGTCTTGGCCAAAGTAACCAAAGCCGCCCGCTCCCGTCATCCGGCCCCTGCGCTGCGCTCCGGGGTCCCCTCGCTGCGGGCATGCTCCCGGGAGTACGCGCTGCAGGCCCCGTCCCTGGGGCCTCAGCGCTTGACGGGCATCCATGCCCGTCACCTCCCTCCGCATGCCCTTCGCTCGGCCTCCTGAAGTCGCAATCTGCGTCGCCTGTGCTACCGCGCGCTTAGAAGCAAAAGCAAAAGCAAAAAGCAGAAGCAACAGCAGCACTTGCTTGGATTTCGCACCACGCAACCAAACCCCGCACAGCTTTTGATCTGGCTGTTGATCTTGATCTTGATCTTGATCTTGATCTTGATTTTGATCTTGATCTTGATCTTCGCGACTTCAGGAGGCCGAGCGAAGGGCATGCGGAGGGAGGTGACGGGCATGGATGCCCGTCAAGCGCTGAGGCCCCAGGGATGGGGCCTGCAGCGCGTACTCCCGGGAGCATGCCCGTAGCGAGGGAACCCCGGAGCGAAGCGCAGGGGCCGGATGACGGGAGCGCAGCGTTTTTTGGTTACTTTTTGTCGCGTTTGACAAAAAGTGACTCGCCGT
>NZ_RHQO01000083.1:0-18076 GCF_003935475.1 Pseudomonas sp. p99-361
AGCCTCCAGGTCATGCTCTAGAGCCGTGACCTGCTCGCTAATACCTCTAGCGTGTCCGAGAGCTTTCTCCTTCTCTTAGGAGCGCTGGGGGTGTTGCCATCCTCCCTTCCCGCTGATGTGATAATACTATACCCCCCTACAGTATCAAGCAGCAAGCTAAAAATTTATTTCCGTTGCTTGCTTCCCTGTGCGGATACCTTTGCCCGCCCGCTTCAAGACAAGGTGACCCCGCAATCGAGCATCCTTTTCCGCTTTCTTCGTGTGCTTCAAATTCCCAAAATGCCTGCCCTGAAGGCCTTGGCGGTCATCACCTATCGCCAACGTTTTGGCGTTCGTCAGTGTGGACGGAACCTCGGAAATGAGATTACAAAATCTGCTACGGATTGACTGAATGCACGAAAAGGCCATCCAGATGGCTCCCTATCAGGCAAACAAGTGTGACGAATGAGAGTTGGATCCTATCTATCCTGAGAGCCAGGTTTCCCTTTTTGCTCGGTTCAACTATATTTATTCAGTTAAGACCTCGTTGTGTCTCTAACCGCTACAGCCTCTGAACCCTTCCAAGAATTAGGGAAACGTGATATGGCGACAGTAATTAGAGATCCGATGGATTTGCTGACCTCGGTAGATATGGTTAACACCGGCGGATCAGCATACAAGGACAGTGACAAACGCGTTCTCGCAAGCTGGCCAGCGGACGCGAACGCCCCCCAACTTTCAACCGGCGGCGCCGGCCACACTACTTTCGCCCGCTGGTACAGACCAGCAGAGAGCGATATTTATGAGTTTTCACCGTCCGGAGTGATGCCAGATCACCGAGCGCTTATTCCAATTAGGCCATGTAATTCTGAGTTTCGTATCGGTGGCAGGAGAGTTTTTAACAAATACATGTCTCCCGGAGACGTCGCTTTAAGCGGCCCTATCTACGCCACACGCAATTGTATTCACAAGGGAGAGCTCGATATGTTTCTTATCAGCTTACCTCCCACATTGCTTTCTGAGGCGGCAGAAACACTAGATGGAAGGGGCTTGTCAACTGACATCATTCTATTTGACGCCCATACCACACAGGATGCCATTTCCAACAACCTTCTCATGGCATGTTTTTTTGCAACTCAAGACTACTCCCCTGCAAACTCGCTTCAACTAGAGAGTCTTGGCTTGGCTTTAGCTATACATCTTGTTGGACAATACAGGAATCGTGAGCGCAAAAGCTCTTTCCCAAAGCAGTCTCCGCTAGCAACTTGGCGACTTAATCGTGTCACAGACTACATCGAGTCAAATCTCAACAAGAGCTTATGCTTAAGCGAACTCAGTGCCATTGCAGGACTCAGTCGCATGCACTTTGCGGCGCAATTTAAGATTGCGACTGGCCTCTCGCCTCACTACTACGTCATGAAGCGGCGAGTTATTGCCGCTCAATCCCTACTATTGTCAGGAACTCTCACTGTCCAACAGATTGCTATCGCACTAGGCTTCAGTAGCGCCTCCCATCTTATAAGGCATTTCCGGCAGATCATTGGCGTTCCTCCTGGCCGCTGGCGAGAAGAAATGGCTCGAACAAAGCCACGCTGCTGAACGGAGGATAAATGATGAAGACCTACTCAACCCTGAATGGTCAAGCTCAATGGGCACCCGAACAGCAGGAGTCTTCGGAGAAATCATACATACCCATGGATGCGCCCCCTCCTCCGAGACCATCTGGCGCCGGCCTCCCCCTCCCCATAAACTCCCCAGCGGCAATGACGCACTCATCCGACTCTCCTGCTGGAAAAATTTAAGCTCTGATCCAACGATCGAAGTCCTCTCGGACACAGATGATGACTTTCACGTCGTTACACTGGTGACACGCAGAACACAAGCAGAGTTGTTTATAGACGAAAACAGCGCCTGGAAAGGAGGTATGCCTGGGCAATTATTAGTAACAGGGCCAAAAAGAGGCGCTTGGCGCAAAGTGATAAAACCGCCCTATGAGCATCTGAGAGTGTATCTTCCTCAGCAGCTTATCTCAGAATGTTTTGAAGCGGTTACAGGACATGAAGCTCCACCAGTAATTTCTCTGTGCAATGCCACTTCACTCAGTGATCATGGCGTTTCACACATCCTAGCAGCCCTATTACATGCCCAAAATCGACACGGCGGCAGCAATCCATGCTTAATCGAAACTCTCGGCTTGGCATTGGGTTCACGCCTAGTAGCGTGCCTACATAATCAAAGCCGGCCTAACGACAATGAAACAAAGTTTAGATCCGAAAAACTCAGACTCCAAAAAACACTGGAATACATTAATGAAAACCTAAACAACCACATAACCCTTACTCAACTGAGCAGTATATTTGGTGCAAGCCGATGCCGCTTTACAGTCACATTTAAGCAGCACACAGGCAACACACCACACGCTTACGTTGTGCAACAAAAAATTCTGCGCGCCAAGGAAATCCTTAAGAACACCAAAAGGCCAATTCTTGAAATAGCTTTAGACCTCGGATTCAATAGCCAACCTCATTTCACGAGTTCTTTCCGCAAAGAAGTCGGCCTTACGCCAGCACGCTGGAGACTTGAAAACTTATAAAAAGCCTTTCGGACAGAAAACCATAAAGTTATGGCCACTTATTTTTGATCCGTAAATGCTGTAAATGTTTATAGCCCCTCGCCCGAGAGGGTTTCACTTCCTCTTGACCAAGAACACCACAGTTACTATTACGAATTCGAACTTAATACTAGGTAGGCATCCATGAATTGATGGAAGTCTTCTTGGTCTAAGGTTTCTAGACGCACTTGCTCCGTTATAGATTCGCTTGCCAGACTCTCAAAGACTTGTTGCTGCTCGGCGGCAAGCGGCATTTCGCGGAAGGCCTTGGCGTGCAGCCTGCTCTGGCGCAGGGAGAACTGGACGAAGCTCTCATTGTGCTCGCTCATGCTCGCCAGCACCTGGGCCGATGGGGTAAGGGAAGCATCATCGACCTTCGCCTGTTGCGCGGCCAGCGCATGCATATGTTCCTCACCGCCCCTAGCGCGGTCGAGCAAAACAGCCAATTGACCTATATGCCTAATCAGCTCGCTTGCCCAGGCCTTCAGGCCGATCGACTGACCATCAAGACACAGCTCCAAACCCGGGCGGCGCCCCTCCTTGGCCACTGCAAGGAAGTTGCTGTCGCACTGGTCGCACTCACCGCTGTCAAACTGCGGGCTGTCTTCCAAGGCGCAAAACAGCAGGAACGCGTCGAGGAAGCGCGATTCGGTGAGGTCGATGCCCAATGGCATGAACGGGTTGATGTCCAGACAGCGCACTTCGACGTACTGCACGCCACGGGATGTCAGTGCCTCGATCGGTCGCTCGCCGACGTAAGCGACACGCTTGGGGCGGATGCTCGAATAGTATTCGTTTTCGATCTGCAAAACATTGCTGTTCAGCTGCAACCACTCACCCCGCTTGGTCGTCCCCTTCTGTTCGTACAATGGATAAACCGTATCGAGTGCCTTTCGTATCCCTTCGATGTAGCTGTCGAGACTGTTAAGGCTGGGGGCTAGTCTAGCTTGGGCATTACTCTGATAACCGAGGTCACTCATGCGCAGGCTGGTGGCATAGGGCAGGTAGAGCGTCTCAGCATCGAGTTCCTCGAGCTGGTGCGCTCGCCCACGCAGGAAACCTTTTTCTAGGGCCGGGGAGGCGCCGAATAGATACATCAGCAACCAGCTGTACCGGCGGAAGTTGCGGATTAGTGCGAAGTAGGCCGCAGACTGGTAGTCGCGATCACTCTGCTCACCACTCTCGGTTTCGCGCAGCAGCGGCCACAGCGCCTCGGCCATGGAGAAGTTGTAATGGATGCCGGCAATGCACTGCATGGTGCGACCGTAGCGCAAGGCCAGTCCCTTGCGGTAGACATGCTTGAACTTGCCGACGTTCGAGGTGCCGTACTCTGCGATCGGGATGTCCTCCTCGGCTGGCAGTATGCAGGGCATCGATGGGCTCCACAGGTACTCGCCATCGAGTTTGGTGTAGACAAAACGATGGACCTGCTCGAGGCTTTCGAGCACTTTTGCCGGGTCGGCCAGGGCCGGGGTGATGAACTCTAGCAGCGACTCGGAATAGTCGGTGGTGATCTGTTCGTTGGTCAGCGCAGAACCCAATGCCGCGGGGTGCGGAGTCTGGGCCAGATGACCACCACCGGTCACGCGCAGGCACTCGCGCTCCACTCCGCGCAGAGATTGACTGAGCAAAGAAAGATTCTGTTCGACCAGTTGCAAGCGACGTAGATAAGACGTGCTTGCAGGAACGCGTTGATTACTGATCAATGTGCATGCCCCACGTGAGAAAACTCGCTGACCAATGCCACCAGGCCAATACCTAACAACAGCCATATGACCTGAAGCGAGGTATCTCCGGTAGTGCGACGCTGGCGCAGCTGAGGAATCAAGTCCGACAGAGCCACGTAAATGAAGCTGCTACCCGCCAACGTGAGAAGCATAGGTTGCCAATCCCATAACTGGTCTAGCAACGTATATCCGGCAACACCGCCTATAGCGGTCATGGCACCCGCTATGGAGACTTTGCGCACTGCCGCGCTTCGAGGGCTGCTCTGCCTAAGGACTACAAGATCCCCCATGTGATGGGGAACCTCATGCACCAGCACGGAAACGGCGGCGATAAAGCCCAGGCGCATATCTGCAACGAAAGCTGAAGCGATCAGCACGCCATCGCCAAAACAATGGATACCATCGCCGACCAATAGCGTCCACCCGGTATTGTGATGATCTTGTTCGTGGTGCGAGTGCTCATGACCGTGATGCCAAAGCTGCGCCTTGCTCAAGAAGAAGAAGAACACCAATCCCACCAACAACGTCAGGAACAGATCGTGGGATTCAGCACCGCTTTCGAAGGCTTCGGGCAACAAATGCAGGAGCGCTGTCGCCAGTAAGGCGCCTGCAGCTAAGCTCAGCAACCCCTGCTGCATATAGCTATCGTTGCGGCGAATCACTTGGGCGCGCACGACCAACTGATCAGCCACCCATACGCTACCAATACCTGCCATCAAAGTGACAAGGACTATGACTATCAATGACATGGACTCAGCACCTGAACAGGAAACAATTCGGTCTTCGACTAGTGACGGAGCACCTAGGTGGCCCGGAGCCTCACCGGACGAAAGCGCTCAACGCACCGTGCAGATACTATAGGGGTGTATAGTATTTTTCAAGTCCATCGACACGTGAGAGCTGCTAATCCAGTGTCTGTACTCTGGCCTTTACTAAGCCGCGCAGACTGATCAGGCATAAAGCAGCGATACCTTAGCTAGGTAATGAATTCGCCGCCCAATGAGCTCCGCTTGGTCAGTACACCTGCAACAAGGGCACATGACGACCTCCTGATCGCTATTCAAGAGTCTTGGGTATCGCCCAGCCTGACGGCTCGATTCCATCTTGTTCATGACGTAGAAGACGAGATCGCTGCCCCGGCATCGGCACTGAAACCTTGCCTCAGCCCCCCAATGGTCAAACTTTCAAGCTTTACCTAATGAAACTAAACCTTGCTCAAGGGCATACTTCATGAGCGCCACCGGCGTGTCGATGTTGAGCTTGCGGCGGATGCTCAAGCGGTAGGTCTCGACCGTGCGCACACTGATGTCCAGCTCACGTGCCATTTCCTTGTTATTGCGTCCTTTCGCGATCATTACCAGCACCTGCAGCTCCCGGGGCGTTAGGTCGTTTTCGTCACGGCTGCCGCCAACCAGCTTGCGAGTGATCTCAGAGCTATAGAAGCGCCCACCCGCGGCGATGGTCTCAATGGCCGCGACCAGTTCGGCAGACGGCGCGTTCTTGAGCACATAACCCGATGCGCCTGCGCTGATGGAAGTGCGCACATACTCCTGGTGGTCGTACATGCTCACATGAGAATCCTGATGTCTGGATATAGGCTGCGAAGTCGCTGGGTGAGCTCCAGCCCGTTCATACCCTGCAGGCCCACGTCGACCAGCAGAATGTCCAGCTCGGTGCTAGCCACCAGCTCGAGTGCCTGCTCCCCCGACTCGGCCTGACCGATTACGTCAAAATGCGCAATGGCGCCGAGCAGCGCCTTGACGCCGTCACGCACAAGGACGTGATCATCGACCAAGGCGATTCTGATTGGCTTGGATGTATTCATGGAATCCTCGGGATTCGAATGGAAACGCTCATGCGTTGACGATCGGTATCTGCACTTGCAGTTCGGTGCGCCCGTGGACCGACGCGAGGGTGACGCTGCCCAGGTGATGATCGGCGCGCTCGCGTATGTTGCGCAGGCCGATGCCGTGGCTGTCGTCCGCGGCATTGGTATCGAACCCTACGCCGTTGTCTTCGACCCGCAGTACGATCATGCCTTGCTGCGCGGTAATCGAGACGATAGCCGTCGTCGCCTTTGCGTGACGCTCCACGTTCGCCAAGGCTTCTTGGATGATACGGAATAGCGTCAGTGAGACCTCCGGCCCCACGTCGGTAGCTGCCATGCCGCACTCGTACTGGGTGCGGATTGACGTGCGTTGCTCGAATTCCCGTACTTGTTGGTCGATAGCCGCCGACAGGCCTAAAGTATCCAGCAATGAGGGCCGCAGATCATGGGAGATCCGGCGTATCTCGCCGATGGCGGCCCCCAGCCGCGTAGTGCCCTTGCGCAGGTTTTCCACCCCCCCTTGTCCACCGCGGGCCAACTCCATGGCCGCCAGCTCGTACTGGAATTTTATCGACACCAGCTCCTGACTGATGCCGTCGTGCAGCTCCCGCGATACCCGCGAGCGCTCTTCTTCCTGCAGATTGACGATGCGCTGGTTTAGCAAGGTCAGCTTGCGGTCAGCCAAGCGATGCTCGCTGACATTAAGCATCAGACCGCCGGCGAAGATCACCAGTACCGCGACCAGCGAGAACGAGGCGATCGCCAACACCGTGGTCAGCACACCTGAGGCCACTTCCTGGCGTGATTTGAGGGTCGCCACCTCTACATCGTCAATGTAGATACCCGTACCGAGCATCCAACCCCAGCGATCGAGCATCACCACGTATGCCAGCTTACCGGTGATCTGTCCGGTGGATGGTTTCTGCCAGTCGTACAACTGATAGCCGTCCCCTTCCCTGGCGCTATTGAGCAGCGCCTTTATGACCGGTAGGCCGTTCTTGTCGGTCATCGTGATCAGTTCCTTGCCGACCAGCTCAGCCTGACGGGGATGCATTAGGTTCTTGCCGTGCTGGTCATAGACGAAGAAGTACCCGTCGCGGCCGAAATTGGCCTGGGACAAGATGGCTAGGGCGCGATTGCGCGTCGCCTCGTCATCCACGCCACCGTCGTACAGCGGTGCGATCAGGCTCATCGCCAGGCTTAGGTAGTTTCTCAGCTCTGCTTTCTTCGCCGTCATGATGCTGCTTTCCACAAGACGCGCCTGTTCCTCTTCCAGCTTGCGACTTTGGGCGAACACCAGGACGCAGATGAACAGCACTGAGAGGATCAGCGGCAGCACACTGAGGGTGACGATCTTGTGCTTGAGTTGCATGGTTTTTTCCGAAGCGAGGAGGAGCTGGCGACGCCACTATGCGGGTTGCCAGCCCTGGAACGCGAGAGCGCCACGATGAACGTGGCGCTCGCTTGCATCAGTGGCCGCTCAGCAGCAACGAACGGGGCGTCCGCTGCCACCGCCGTAGCGCGCTTCTTGCCGTTCACGGAAGAACATCTCGTAGGACATCACCGGCTTATCCGGATGCTTCCCCTGCATGTGCTCCACGTAGGCATCGTAGTCCGGCATGCCAACCAGCATCCGCGCAGCTTGACCGAGGTATTTGCCCATCTTGCTCAAGTCATTGAACATACTGTCGGACTCCTCAGGCATCGGGCAAGGGCTGGAACGGCGACTCCTTGTCAGTGCGTTCGGGCATGATCCAAGCGCGACGGGCAACCTTGATTGCGAACCAGAGGATGCTCAGAACCACCAGCAGGAACAGCACGGTAAGAGTCGCATTGGTGTAAGCGTTGAACACCACGTGCTGCATCTGCGCCAAATCCTTCGCTGGGGCCAGCACTTGGCCGGCAGCGGCAGCGGTGCTGTACTTGTTGGCCAGGGCCAGGAAGCCCATCGCAGGGTTCGGGTCGAGCAGCTTGATCAGCCCGGCCGTGGTGGTGCAGATCAGCAGCCATACCGCCGGCACCAAGGTAACCCAGACATAGCGCTGGCGTTTCATGCGGATCAGCACTACGCATCCGAGCATCAGCGCGATGCCCGCCAGCATCTGGTTGGAGATGCCGAAGAGCGGCCACAGGGTATTGATACCGCCCAGCGGGTCGATCACGCCTTGGTACAGCAGCCAGCCCCACATGGCCACGCAACCAGCGGTAGCGGTTAGGTTAGCGGTCCAGGAGTCGGTCTTCTTCAATGACGGCACGAAGTTGCCCAATAGATCTTGCAGCATGAAGCGCCCAGCTCGGGTACCAGCATCGACCGCTGTGAGGATGAACAGTGCCTCGAACAGAATGGCGAAGTGATACCAAAATGCCATGGTGCTCTCGCCCGGCAGTGCCTTGTGGAGGATCTGCGCGATACCTACTGCCAAGGTCGGTGCGCCACCGGCGCGGGCCAGGATGGTGTGTTCGCCAATATCCTTGGCAGTCTGCTGCAGCACTTCAGGGGTGATGGTGAAGCCCCAGCTGCTGACGGTAGTCGCGACACTGGTAACGTCCGCGCCGACCAGGGCCGCCGGGCTGTTCATGGCGAAGTAAACGCCTGGCTCGATCACCGAAGCGGCGACAATGGCCATGATGGCCACGAAGGACTCCATCAGCATCGCGCCATAGCCGATGTAGCGCGCATGGCTTTCATTGGCCAGCAGCTTCGGCGTGGTGCCAGAACTGATCAGCGCATGGAAGCCTGACACCGCGCCGCAGGCGACAGTGATGAATAGGAACGGGAACAACGCGCCCTTCCATACCGGGCCCGTGCCATCGATGAAGTGGGTGACGGCCGGCATCTTCAGATCGGGAGCGATGAACAGGATGCCGATAGCCAAAGCGACGATGGTGCCGATTTTGAGGAAGGTTGACAGGTAGTCGCGTGGTGCCAGGATCAGCCACACCGGTAGCACGGCTGCAACAAAGCCGTAACCGATCAGCATCCAAGTGATCTGCACGCCGGTGAAGGTGAATGCCGGCCCCAAGAAGGGATCGGCGGAAACAATTCCGCCGACCCAGATGGAGGCGAGCAACAGCACCACACCAATCACCGAGATCTCGCCGATGTGGCCCGGGCGGATATAACGCATGTAGATGCCCATGAATACCGCAATCGGCAACGTGGCCATCACCGTGAACATGCCCCAGGGGCTTTCCGCCAAGGCCTTGACCACGATCAGCGAGAGCACCGCAAGGATGATGATCATGATCAGGAAGGCACCGAACAATGCGATGGTGCCGGGGATTGGGCCCATTTCCTCGCGCACCAACTCGCCCAGAGAGCGACCGTTGCGGCGGGTGGAAATGAACAGGACCATGAAGTCCTGTACCGCACCGGCTAGCACCACGCCGGCGATCAGCCAGAGCGTGCCAGGGAGGTAGCCCATCTGTGCGGCAAGCACCGGGCCCACGAGTGGACCTGCACCGGCGATGGCGGCGAAGTGGTGGCCGAAGAGGATGTGCTTGTTGGTAGGGATGTAGTCCAGGCCGTCGTTGTTGAGCACGGCGGGCGTGGCGCGCGTGGCGTCCAGCTGCATCACTTTGTTGGCGATGAACAGGCTATAGTAACGGTAGGCGATCAGATAGACAGCAACGGCTGCAGTCACAATCCAGAGGGCGCTGATGGCTTCGCCCCTGCGCAATGCCAGAGTGCCTAGAGCAAATGCACCCAGCAAGGCGACGGCGAACCAGGCAATTCGGGTAGCCAGTGTGGTCATTGAAAGTTCTCCTGCCGCGGGTATAGCCCGGCGGCGGTTCTTGTTTTTGTGTGGGTCCAGATAGGGACGGTGACACTCTGGCCGCCCTAGATCGGCAAGAACATTCGCATTAATACGAGGCCACACTCCGTAGTACTACGTAGCTAGGAACACAGCAGCGCTCCCATCACTTCTCCGCAATGAGCTGACATATAACGTCAGCGACAGGGCGTCACTGACTTCTAGATCGAAGCGAACCTTCTAACAAAGCCATTGTAAAAGCAATAGCAATATCGCTGGACAAACAGTCGTCGAAATTAGAGACGTCGATTCAGACTTTCGACCAGCATTTCGAAAACCACATCAACTCTTGGGCAGCTATCGGTCCGCTGAGGGTGACACACGTAGATCGGCCAACTCGCGCGCTCTAGCTCCGGTAGCACTTCTATCAACTCACGATTTGCTAGGTATGGCAAACACGTCATGCCCTGAATATAGCTAATCACATGCCCTGCCCGGGTAGCTTCCAATTGACTATATAAATCGTCAGTGGTTAGGTAGGGCTGCGCGGGAAAGAACTGGCGGCCTTGGTGAATATACCAGGGACAAGCTCTGCCTGTAGCGGGGTCCATTGCTGTACTAAGAGGGAAATTCTGTTGTAGGTCCTCGATATTCTTAGGCATGCCAATGCGGTCGATAAGCGAAGGGGCGGCCACGATCCGATTGCGCGTAACGCCAGCCTTACGCACGATCCATCTGTTATCGGATGGCAGGTCCAAGGTGATTAATATATCAACCCCCTGACCGTCGAAATCATCCAACGCACCCAGCTTTACATTCCACTTCAGAATGACACTCGGGTAACTCCGAAGACCATCGAGTATGTCTCCTAAGATGAGTCGCATGCATGGAGAGTCAGGTACAGACACACGCACTAAACCGCTCACCAGATCCTGTCTCACCTGACAACGATTCTGAAATAGCCGCTCGCTATCTTTTATGAGCTGCCTGGCTTGGGGCAGCAATTGCTCTCCGAAACCACTTAATCTGACCTGCCTAGTAGTACGATAAAAAAGTACCTCTCCAAACTCTCGCTCCAAGGCTCCGATTGTACGCGTGACCACTTGAGGGGATAGATTAAGTCGATTTGCCGCATCACGGAACTGCAAGACCTCTGCGACGACACAGAAGATTTTCAGGGCTTCTAGGCGATTAAGCATGATTTCCGACTCTAGAATTAAGGGGGCATTGATGATGAATTTCCATCCCCCCCTTCGAAGCCAGCTCCTCACGCGAGGAGCTGAGTTAAACTATCTGGCTGGTCAATTCAATAACCAGAAGCACGCCCCCAATAGCACATGGGTTCTACTACAACCCTGTACTAAATGATCAAGTGGATCAGTCACAGCAAAACCTTAGCCATGCCGTGCGATGATCAAGGCCCCTACGAGCCCAATGCCATATTGAAAGCACTCTACTTGGTTCGCTTGAGCTGCTCAGCAAGGAATGGTGCGGTTCGACTGCCTGACGTCCTTGCCACTAATCTAGGAGTGTCGGACGCAACGATGTGCCCACCCTCCTCACCCGCACCAGGCCCTATGTCTATCACCCAATCGGCCTGAGCTACAGCACGCATGTCGTGCTCAATCATCACCACGGTATTACCGGCATCGACTAGACGTTGCAGTTGCACAAGCAAACGGTCAGCGTCAGAAGCGTGCAGACCAGTGGTAGGCTCGTCGAGCACGTACAGGCTACGGCCTCGCTGGCTTCGCTGCAGCTCCGTGGCTAGCTTGATGCGCTGTGCTTCGCCACCCGATAGTTCGGTGGCGGGCTGGCCCAGGCGCAGATAGCCCAGCCCGATTTCCTGCAGCAGTTGCAGCGGCCGCGCGATGGCGTCTTCGCTGGCGAAGAAGTCACAGGCTTCTTCCACCGTCATCTGCAATACTTCGGCGATGTTGCGCCCGTTCCAGCGTACCTTGAGCGTGGCCTCGTTGTAGCGGGCGCCATGGCAGGTCGGACAGGGGGCGTAGACACTGGGCATGAACAGCAGCTCGACGCTGACGAAACCCTCCCCTTCGCACGTATCACAACGCCCCTTCGCCACGTTGAAAGAAAATCGGCCAGCGTCATAACGATGCCGGCGCGCGTCCGGCGTGGCGGCGAAAAGCTTGCGTACGTGATCGAATAAACCGGTATAGGTGGCCAAGTTTGAACGTGGCGTGCGGCCAATCGGCTTCTGGTCGACCTGGACCAGGCGTTGGACGACATCCACATCACCGGCGAGATGACCTCCTGTGGCCTCGATAACCGCAGGACCTTCGCTGTTAGCATTTTCAGCTGCATCATCTTCGGGCTCGTGCCCTAGGTGCAGTAGCAACAGCTCTGGCAGGGCCTGCGCGACCAGACTGGACTTACCCGAACCGGAGATACCGGTAACCGCCGTCAGCACACCCAGCGGGATACGTGCATCCACGCCGTGCAGGTTGTGCCGCCGAATGCCTAGCAGCTCCAGCCACCCGGTCGGTTCGCGCTCGTGGCTAGCCGGTGCGGGGATTTCGTCGAACAAGTACCGCGCAGTTCGCGACTCCGCAATCTCGCGCAATCCTTCTGGCACACCACTGTAGAGCACGCGCCCACCCCGCTCCCCCGCATCTGGTCCTACATCCACCAGCCATTGCGCGCGGCGCATCAAGTCCAGGTCGTGCTCAACCACGAAGAGCGAGTTACCAGCATCGCGCAGTTTATCCAGCGAGTCGTACAGTGCATGGCTGTCAGAGGGGTGCAGACCTGCAGAAGGTTCATCGAGCACATACACCACGCCAAACAGCATGGAGCTCAGTTGCGTGGCCAAGCGCAAGCGCTGCAACTCGCCAGCCGACAGCGTCGGCGTGGCCCGATCCAGCGTGAGGTAGCCCAGGCCCAATCCGCGCAGTTGGCGCAGACGCGCCATTACCCCACCGGCCAGGCGCTGCGCGGCGAGACGCTTCTCCTCCGACAGCGCCGACGTACGGCGCACGTCAGGCGATACCGCATGGACCGCACGACCACTTGCGGCCCGTTCGGCTCGATCACGGCGTGTCGCTTCGCGGTCGGTACCCTCGCCAGCCGTGTGGGCGCGGAAGTCGCCTTGGGCAATGGGCTCGAGCAGCGCCGCTAAGCGGTCTAGGGGCATTTGCATGAACTCGCCAATGTCCACCCCGGCAAAGGTCACCGACAGCGCCTCGGCCTTGAGTCGCTTGCCGTGGCAGGCCGGGCACAGCTTGCCTTCCATGTAGCGCGACACGCGCTTTCTCATCAACGCGCTCTGGGTGTTGGCAAAGGTGTGCAGCACGTAACGTCGGGCGCCCGTGAAGGTGCCCATATAGCTGGGTTCGAGTTTACGCTTGAGCGCCTGTTGAGTCTCGGCAGGCGTGAAACCCGCGTAGACCGGCACCGTGGGCGTCTCTTCCGTGAACAGGATCCATTCACGGTCCTTTTTCGGCAAATCCTTCCAGGGACGGTCGACGTCGTAGCCCAGGGTGACCAGGATGTCGCGTAGGTTCTGGCCGTGCCAGGCCGGTGGCCAGGCGGCGATGGCCCGTTCACGGATGCTCAGTGACGGATCAGGCACCATGGTCGCCTCCGTCACCTCGTACACATGGCCCAGACCATGACAGGCCGGGCATGCGCCTTGCGGGGTGTTTGGCGAGAAATCCTCGGCGTACAACATCGGCTGGTTGGCCGGATAAGCCCCGGCGCGCGAGTACATCATGCGCACCAGACTAGACAGTGTGGTCACGCTCCCCACGGAAGAACGCGCATTGCTCGCCCCTCGCTGCTGCTGCAACGCGACAGCAGGCGGCAGGCCGTCGATCGCATCAACGTCAGGTACACCCGCCTGGTCGATCAACCGCCGGGCATAAGGGGCTACCGATTCGAAATAGCGTCGCTGTGCCTCAGCATAGATGGTGCCGAAGGCCAGCGAAGACTTGCCAGAGCCGGAGACACCGGAAAACACCACCAGCGCATTGCGCGGAATAGCGACATCAACGTCCTTGAGATTGTTCTCCCGCGCACCGCGCACTTCCACTTGGCCGCTGGCCGCAGCAGTGCACGAGGATTCACCGTATGAAGGATTTGGCATAGCTTACTGTCCTACAGTTCGTGGATGGCTGAGCGCTGAAAGTCCGGGCAACATCCGGCTCAATCTGGCGATACCGAATCATCGAGCGAGTGCAGCCAGGCAAGCTTTTCCCCCAGCTTGCGCTCGCGCCCGCGGTCCGTGGGTTGGTACCAGCCCGGTCGCATCACCCCTTCTGGAAAATAGGTCTGCCCCGCGGCGTAGGCGTTGGGTTCATGGTGCGCATAGCGGTAACCATCGCGATAGCCCATCTGGCTCATGAGCTTGGTCGGCGCGTTGCGCAGGTGCAACGGCACAGGCATCGAGCCGGTGCTCTTAACGAAGGCCTTGGCCTGGTCCCAGGCGGCATAGGCCGCATTCGACTTGGGCGCCAAGGCAAGGTAGGTCACCGCTTGGGCAAGAGGGATTTCGCCCTCGGGAGAGCCCAGCCTTTCATAGGCTTGTGCGGCGTTGAGCGCCAGTTGCAACGCCTGGGGGTCGGCATTGCCGATGTCTTCGCTGGCCATCACCACCATGCGCCGAATCACCTGGGTGACGTCCCCACTGCCATCGAGGATCCGTGCCAGCCAATACAGCGCCGCATCCGGATCGGAGCCACGCAAAGACTTATGAAAGGCGGACAACTGCCAATAGAATTCGTCGCCTCCCTTGTCGAAGCGGCGCAACGACGGGCTGGTCGACAACCTGGCGAACTCACCGTCGACCGTGGTCTTGCCCGCGCCGGACGCCGCAGCGGCAACCTGCTCGAGCAGGTTCAGGAAGCGCCGGCCATCGCCATCAGCGAAGCCTTTGAGCAAGTCCAGCGCTTCCGCGTCTAGGGCAACCCCGGCCAGATGCGGCAACGCGCGCTCGTATAGTTGCTGCAGTTCATCGTGGGACAGCGGTTCGAGGGTGTAGACCTGCGCCCGCGAGAGCAGCGCCGAGTTGACCGCTAACCCTGGGTGTTCGGTGGTACCGCCTACCAGTGTCAGCAGCCCGGACTCGACATGCGGCAACAGTGCGTCTTGCTGCGCCTTGTTGAATCGATGAATCTCATCGACGAACAGCACCGTCGAACGACCATACCCATCTAGCTCGGCCTGAGCATCGTCAATGGCCTGGCGGATGTCCTTCACCCCGGCTAGCACAGCGGAAATGGCGATGAACTGACTATCGGTGACACTGGCGGCCAGGCGTCCCAGCGTGGTTTTGCCCACACCGGGTGGCCCCCAGAGGATAAACGAGTGCAGTTTGCCTGCCTCGAACGCCAGGCGCAGTGGTTTGCCGGCCCCCAACAGATGCTGCTGCCCGACGAACTCGTCCAGGGACCTGGGGCGCAAACGCTCAGCCAAGGGCGGCTCAGGCTTTGTCGTAAACAGATCGACCAAGATCATCTCCCAGCATGGCTGATAGTTGAAGGCGCCACAAAGCAGGATCGGCGTCTGCATGATTAGGCGAGGCTTCGCAAAGAATAGTTACTGGAACCTGAATCAAGCCCCGGAGCACTCCCTGGACCAAGCCGACCGCATCAGGAAGATTTCTCTTCCCCTGCATGGTCACCATGGGCATGCCTAATTCGCCGAACCGTCCACCAGATCGCCAAAATGACCACGGGTACCAGCCCAGCGATCACCAGTTCAGGAGCAACCTTGTCATGAACTCCTGGGATACCTTTGAGCAGATACGCCAGCAGGCTAACGACGTAATAGGAAATAGCCGCCACCGATAAGCCTTCAACTGTTTGTTGAAGGCGCAGTTGCAACTTGGCGCGATTGTTCATCGACTCCAGCAGGTCCCGATTCTGACGCTCAAGCTCAACGTCAATCCAAGACCGTAGCAATGCAATGGCACGAGTCAGCTTGTCGGAAAGCTTAGTCTGGCGCTCCTTGACCGACTGGCAGGTGCGCATCGCTGGTGCAATGCGTCGATGTAGGAAATCGCGCCACGTGCAGTAGCCCGCTACTGACTCTTCCGCCAACGCATCCAACCGCTCTTCGACGATTTCGTAGTAGGCCCGGCTGGCGCCGAAACGATAAAGGTTCGCTGCCACACCTGCCTCCAGCTCCGCCCCCAGGCTGGTAAGCTCAGCCAGAAGAACATCGTTGTCACGACGCTCGCCTTTGCCGGTGCGCATTTCGTCAGTGATGGCCGCGAGTTGCGATTCCATGCGCCGCAGATCCACGGTCAAAGAGCGTGTCAGCGGGAGCGCCAGGAGTGCTAAAGTGCGGTAGGTCTCGATTTCCAGCAGGCGCTGGGCGAGCGCTCCCGCGCGAGCCTGAGTTAAGTCACGGTCAAGAATGAGGATGTTCGTCAAACCATCCGCGTCCTGCCTAAAGTCGGTCACAATAGCGGCTGCGCCGTTCTCCACCACCGAATAGCACAAGCTAACAGGGTCAAAACGTTCAATTTCCTGTTCAGCCGCCTCGGTCCAAGGCAATACATTCAGGCGAATTCCTGAAATTACCGGACCTGGTGGTACGAACCCTCGCTTGAAGGGGTTCTCTCCACAAGGTGCTCCCGTCTCGGGATCAAGCACAGCACTCCACAGATAGGTCGAGAACTCGGTGTGTTTCTCGCAGTGCAAGTCACCGTCGTCCCAAGTCAGGCCGTGAAGCGGCGTCGTATTGTCGGGTTCTGCAACACCCAAGCGCTGAGACAGTTCTGTCATCGCCGCCTGATCTTTAGCTGAATCACCTTCGGTGATGAAGGCAAGCTGCAATAAACCTCGTGGGGCCTGGATAAGCAAATGCGGGCGCGCATGAACTTCGTTCACAGCTGCAGCTCGATCAGCCAAGGCCTGCATACCGTACACAGTTGTTTGGAAGGCGGGGTTAGGGGCCATATCGAGTTGGGGCGGCTGTTTCATAGCGACCTCATTTTTCGTTGAAATTAAAGGTATCACGTGTCGTGGTAGAAGACTTTTGGCGTATCCCACACGTGGCCAGCGTCCTTGTGAAGAAGGTAGCCGGCTAGCACATGACAGGATAGACACGGAACAGGTTAACTCGCGCCATTAGCACTCAGCTTGCATCAAGTGCTATGCCTGAGATCATCACAATTCGGCTATCGGTGAGACTTTCGCGATATATCTCATGGGTGACAGGGGCGCAAAATCGAATTTACTCTTCGTTGCGCCTAGCCATTCCGGACCAATTCCCCAGCGAAAACACCTCGTCCTTGCGGCGATTCAAGTGCGATTCTGGCTCGTTGTAATCGCCCCACCAGCGGGGATGGCCACGCATGTGCAGCTTCAAGGCTAAGATTTACGCTCCCCTGCTAGCGCAGGACCATAAAAATTAGCGAAGGTAGGACCTGACAATGGAGATCGTGTCATCAATCGACTGCTTCTGCGAATCAGTTCTAGCATCGGTGTGCGGAAACTCCTCCCGCAGATAACTCTCCAGAATTGCGGCCATTAAGCCATTCACGGCTCCGCGCACAGCCGCTAGCTGCTGAAGAATCGCAGCACACTCAGCACCATCATCAAGTGCTTGCTCAAGAGCTCCTACCTGGCCTTTGATGCGTCGCACACGGGTCAGCGCTTGCTTTTTCTCACGGGGATTATGGGGCATCGAACACCTTCAAGGGTTGGACGCATGCATCATACTATACTACCGTGCAGTATGAAAGCTTGCGCATGGTTGAAAACCGTCGCTCACATGAGCGCATGCATGCTAGTCCAATTTGCGCTCGAAGCACACCATCCGAATCCGAAGCTGCCCGCGCTGAAAACGACATATAAAAAGCTGAAGGGCAGAAAACACACGCCCATGAGTCGCTCAAACTAATCGCCGCGCCTCACTTCGTGAGAAAAATCCATGCAGCTGGCGCCTCGCTTCTGGCAGAGCACTTCCATGCTCTCACCGTAAAATTCCCAGCCTGTTTCCTAAGAGCCTCCGCTTAACGGAGACTCACTCAGCAGCCACAAGATCCATCTTGTGCAGGCGCTAACCTGCACTGAGACGATCTCGTCCATGCTGCACGGACTGACAATCATCCCTGACTATCAATCTTCCGCTGCAGTCTTACTTGGGTTCCAGCTCGGCGGGCCCACGCTTGGCCTGCGGTGTCGACCGCATGATCAGACGTGACCCT
>NZ_RHQO01000084.1:0-17404 GCF_003935475.1 Pseudomonas sp. p99-361
GCCCCGGGAATATTTGCATTGACGCTGAAATCTGGGGCCGCTACGCGCCCCATCGCGACACAAGGCCGCTCCTACAGGTTCTGCACCGACCTCTAATTCAGTACAGGTTAGGCTCCATCTCCAGCTCAACCCCGAACCGTTCGAGGATATCGGCGTGGATCCGTCGCGCCAGCGCATGCATCTGCGCCCCGCTCGCCTGGCCATAGTTGACCAGCACCAGCGACTGCAAGCGATGCACCCCGGCATCACCCTCGCGATAGCCCTTCCAGCCTGCCTGCTCGATCAACCAGCCTGCGGCCAGCTTTACCTGACCGTCAGCCTGCGGATAGGCGACCACGCCGGGGTACTGCGCACGGATGCGCGCCACGCATTCGGCCGAAACTACCGGGTTCTTGAAGAAGCTTCCGGCATTACCCAGCTCGGCCGGGTCTGGCAGCTTTTCGCGGCGAATGCTGCAGATCGCATCGCTGATCGCCTGCGCCGTCGGTTCGGTCACGCCCTGCTCTGCCAGGCGCTGGCGGACCGGGCCGTAGTCCAGGTGCGCGTGCAGGGTACGGCTCAAGGCAAACCGCACCCGCAGGATCAACCACCGGCCTGGGTTACGCTTGAATACGCTGTCGCGGTAACCGAAGGCACAGTCCGCCAGCGCGAAGTCGCGCAGCTCGCCCGTCTCGCGGTCCAGGGCCGTAAGGCCGACGAACACGTCCTTGATCTCCACCCCGTAGGCACCCACGTTCTGCATGGGTGCAGCGCCCACGGTGCCAGGGATCAGGCTGAGGTTCTCCAAGCCGCAAAAACCCTGCGCCAGGGTCCACTGCACGAACGGGTGCCAGGGCTCGCCGGCCTCGGCTTCGACCACCACATGCTCGCCGTCATCACTGAGCACCCGGCGGCCCTGGCTGGCCATGTGCAAGACCAGCGCATCGAGATCGCGCGTCAGCAGCAGGTTGCTGCCGCCGCCGATCACCAGCACTGGCAACGCGAGGCGCTGAGCCTGGCTCAGTGCCTGGCGCACATGCAGGTCATTGCGGGCCTGGCTGAAATAACGCGCCTTCACGTCGATGCCGAAGGTGTTGTAAGGCTTGAGCGATACCTGCTCCTGCCATTGCCCGGTCATAACCGCCCCTTGATTTCCAGCACCAGCGCCTGGCAGGCCGATTCGATCAGGTCGAGTACCTGCTCGAAGCCATCGGCGCCGCCGTAGTACGGGTCAGGCACTTCATCCAATGCCGCACCATAGCGGCGCAGGAACAGGTCAAGCTCGCCCGTCGCCGTTGGCGGGCGCAGGGCACGCAGGTCGCGAAGGTTGCTCTCGTCCATGGCCAGCACCAGGTCGTATTCGGCGAAGTGCCGCTGCTTGACCTGCTGCGCGCGTTGCCTGGACAAGTCATAGCCACGCGCCAGCGCCGCCTTGCAGGTGCGGCTGTCGGGTGGTTTGCCAACGTGCCAGTCGCCCGTACCCGCGGAGGCCACCTGCACGCGGTCGGCGAGCCCGGCAGCCTGTAGCTGGTGGCGCAGCACGCCTTCGGCAGTGGGCGAGCGGCAAATGTTGCCCAGGCACACGAACAGTACGCGCATCAGGCCTCCAGCAAGCGCCGTACGCGCTCCAGGTCTTCTGGGGTGTCTACACCCACGGCAGGCGCCTCGATCGCGTCCTCGACGTGGATGCGCACACCGTGCCACAGGGCACGCAACTGCTCCAGGGCTTCGGTCTGCTCCAGCCAGCAGGGGCCCCAGCTGACGAAGTCGTGGAGGAAGCCCACGCGGTAGGCGTACATGCCGATATGGCGGCGGTAAGGCACGCCGGCTGGCAACTGGTCCTGGCCTTTGGCGAAGGTGTCACGCGCCCACGGCAGCGGCGCCCGGCTGAAGCTCAGGGCAAGGCCGTGCTTGTCGCTGACCACCTTCACCGCATTGGGGTTGAACACGGTTTCCGGCTCATGGATCTGCTCGGCCAGGGTGGCGATGGCCGCTTGCGGGTGGGCAGCCAGGTTGGCAGCTACCTGGTCGATGATCACCGGCGGGATCAGCGGCTCGTCACCCTGCACGTTGACCACGATGGCATCGGCCGCCAGGCCCAGTTGCGTCGCCACTTCAGCCAGGCGGTCGGTACCCGACTCATGGTCGACACGGGTCATCAGCACTTCGGCGCCGAAGGCCTGGCAAGCTTCGAAGATGCTGGCATCGTCGGTAGCGATAACCACGCGGCTGGCCGCGCTCTTGCGCGCCTGCTCCCATACATGCTGCACCATCGGCTTGCCGGCGATGGCCAGCAGCGGCTTGCCTGGCAAGCGCGTGGAACGCAGGCGGGCAGGAATCACCACGGTGTAGTCAAGGCTCATTTGTCCAGGCGCTCGTCGTCGGTCAGGGTACGTGCCTCGCTCTCCAGCATGACCGGGATACCGTCGCGAATCGGGTAGGCCAGGCCGGCACCCTTGCTGATCAGCTCGGTTTTGTCGGCGCTGAGCTTGAGCGGGCCCTTGGTGATCGGGCAGGCGAGGATATCGAGCAGTTTGGTGTCCATTGAAGGCTTCCTTTAGGCCAGATGGCCAGAAATGAAAACGGGCTCAGGGCTTGGGCAGCAAACGCTGCAGCTGGCTGTCGAACCAGGCGCTGAATGCCAGCGTGGGCTGTGCTTCGACAGCCAGGTACCACCAGTCGTCGGCGGCGAAGGCGCGGCATTTCACGGCGTCCTTCTCGGTCATGACCAGCGGCAGCGGTGGGCTGAATGCCAGGCTCCGGGCGCTGAATTGTGCATGGTCGGCAAAAGGGTGCGGCAGCGGCTGCCAGTTTAGCCCCAGCAGGGTATTGAAGAAACGTTGCGGGTTGCCGATACCGGCCACCGCGTGCAGGCGCTGGCCGGCGGGAAAATGGTCGAGTGGGCGGCGCTCGCCGCTGCGCAGATTGACCAATGCGGATGGCTGCAGGCGCAGGCCAAAGCCACCGGCACGGTCTTCGCCGGCACCATTGAACAGCACCGCGTCGGCGCTCTGGAGGCGTTCGGCAGGCTCGCGCAGCGGGCCGGCCGGCAGGCAGCGGCCGTTGCCCAGGCCACGCGCGGCATCGATCAGGACCAGCTCCAGGTCACGTGCCAGGCGGTAGTGCTGCATGCCGTCATCACACAGGATCAGGTCCAGCGGTTCACTGGCCAGCAGGGCCTGCACGGCGCGGGCGCGATCTGGGTCGATCATCAGCGGTACCCCGCTGCGCTGCACGATCAGCAGCGGTTCGTCCCCGGCCTGTTCGGCAGACTGGTCGGCCAGTACCCGCCACGGCAACTGCGGCGGTTTGGCGCCATAGCCACGGCTGACCACGCCGACGTTCAGCCCCTGCTGGCGGCAATGCTCGATCAGCCAGAGAATCATCGGTGTCTTGCCGGTGCCACCCACGGTGATATTGCCCACCACGATGACCGGCACAGGTGCGCGGTAGCTGGCACTTTCACCCTTTAGAAAGCGCGCGCGCTTGCGCGTGACCACGCGGCGGTACAACGCCTCCAGCGGGCGCAGCAGCGCCAGCGCCGGGTGCCCGGCGTACCAGGCGGCGAGCAGGCGGTCGGCGATAGCCATCAGGGCGTGCCCTGGGCCGCCTCGACGGTGGTCATGCGCAATTGGCTGAAGCCGAGCTTGCCGGCAGCATCCATCGCAGTGACCACAGCCTGGTGCGGGGTCTTGCCATCGGCACTGATGGCCAACGGCAGCTTGTTGTCACCACCTGACTCACGCTCGATGGCCTCGCTCAGGGTGGCCAGGTCGCTCTTGGGCAGCAGGTGGTTGTTAACCGAGTACACGCCTTCGGCGCTGATGGTGATTTCCACCAGCTTGCCCTGGTCGGCCGGCGCCTGCTCGGCACTGGCGGCCTCCGGCAGCTCGACCCGCAGCTGCGTTTCACGGGTGAAGGTGGTGGTGACCACGAAGAACAGCAGCAGCACGAACACCACGTCGATCAGCGACGCCAGGTTGATGTCGACGTTCTCCCGCTGGCGATTGCGCCGGAACTTCACGCCTTGCCTCCGGCCACTTCCACTTCGCGGTCGCCCTGCAGCACTTCCACCAGCTTGATCGCCTCCTGCTCCATGCCCACCACCAGTTCATCGATGCGGCGCAGCAGGAAACGGTGGAAGAACACCGCCGGAATACCGACCATCAGGCCCGCCGCCGTGGTGACCAGGGCCTTGGAAATGCCACCGGCCAGTACCGCGGCGTTGGCGGTCATCTGCGTGCCCATGAAGGCACTGAAGATGTCGATCATGCCCAGCACGGTGCCCAGCAGGCCCAGCAGCGGGGCCATGGCGGCGATGGTGCCGAGGGTGCTGATGTAGCGCTCCAGCTCGTGGATAACGCGCGAAGCCGCCTCCTCGATGCACTCTTTCATGATTTCGCGGCCATGGCGCGAATTGGCCAGGCCCGCGGCGAGGATCTCACCCAGTGGCGAATCGGCGCGCAGCGCCTTGAGCTTGTCACTGGTGAGTTGCTTATCCTTGATCCATATCCAGACCTGGCCCAGCAAGTGTGGCGGGGTGACGCGGCTGGCGCGCAGGGTCCACAGGCGCTCGATGACGATAGCCATGGCAGCGATGGAGCTCAGAATGATCGGCAGCATCATCCAACCACCGGACTTGACCAATTCCCACACAGTAAACGCCCCTTCGGATAAAGGCCGCCACTCTACCATAGGCACGGCGGAGGCTCATCTGCCGGAGATCAGGGAGCATGCCTTGGGTGGGTATCAGGGCTGACAGGCGCTGAATATGTCGAGGCGAACGCTTCGGCGCTCGATCTTACACGCGCTGAATGTGTCGAGGCGAACGCTTCGGTGCTTGATCTCACGCGCGCTGAAGATCTTGTGGCAAGCACCTGCAAGCCCCTCCCCTCACTCCCCCCGAGCCCGCCAGAACCGCCTCTGCCCCCGCATACCCTCAACCTCCCCCCACCCGCCCAGCACCAACCGCAAAGCCCCCTGCACCGCCGTGTCATGCACCACCACCCCATGCCGCCGGTACCGCTCCACCACCTGCGCATGCGGGTGTCCAAAGCTATTATTGCGCCCCCGCGATATCAGCACCCCACGCGGCGCCGTGGCACGCATGAACCCCTCGCTGGAAGAACTGCGGCTGCCATGGTGCGGCGACTGCAGCCAGTCAATGCGTGGCGCGTCGGTCGCCGCCAGCCAGGCACGCTCCGCCCCTGCCTCCATGTCGCCGGCCAGCAGCAACCGCTCACCCTGCGCCTCGACCAGCAACACACAGGAGCGGTCATTACTGCTGCGCCCATCCGCCCAGCGCCACAGCGAAAAACCCACGCCATCCCATTCCCATTGCTCGCCACTGGCACAGGGTTGCAACTGAACATCATCCAGCGCTTCCCCACCGATAACCCGCTCGACCGGCAAACCCCGCTGTATCGCCCCAGCACCGCCGGCATGATCGGCGTGGGCATGGCTGATCAGCATCACGTCCAGGTGACTCACCCCCAACTTGCGCAAGGTCGGCAACACCACCCGCTCCCCCAAGTCGTAGTCGCCCCTCGCCGGCCCGGCGTCATACAGCAGATTGTGATGCCGGGTGCGTAACAGCACCGCCAAGCCTTGGCCGACGTCCAGTTGCCAGACCTCCACCTGCCCGAAAGGCACCGGCTCGCGCGGCACCCAGAGGGCCAACAGCATCACCCCGCCCAACCCTCGCAGCGGCACGCCACGGGGCAGCAGCACCAGCAAAGCCCCCAGGCAGACCAGCAGCCAGGCCCATAGCGGCAGGGCTGCCGGCACCCATGCCGGGCGTTGCTGCGCAACCAGCGCCAGCACCCGAAACAGCACATCCAGCAAGCCACCTGCCAGCCACAACAAGGCCTCCCCAGCCCCACCCAACGGCAACAGCAAGGTGCCCAGCAAGGCCAACGGCAGTACCGCCAGGCTCACCCATGGCACCGCCACCAGGTTGGCCAGCGGTGCACTCAGGCTCACCGGCAAGCCCACGGCCAGCAGCACCGGCAACAAACCGATGGCAATCACCCACTGCGCCCGCGTCCAGGCCTGCCATGGCCGCCATGCCCCCAGGCGGGCACTGAAGCAAAACACCAGCGTGGCCACGGCGCCGAACGACAGCCAGAAGCCCGGAAGCAGCGCCGCCATCGGCTCGACCAGCAACACGGCCACCAGCGCCAGCAACAGTGGCAGGAACGCCCCCAGGTGCCGAAAACGCAGCCGCCAGAGCAACACCACGGCCAGCATCAGGCAGGCACGCTGCACCGGCACCCCCGCGCCGGCCAGCCAGCCGTAGGCCAGTGCCGCACCCATGGCCAGCGCGCACGCCGAGGGCAGCCACGGCAGCCGTGCGGGCCACAGCCCCCAGCGGGCCAACCCGGCGACCAGGCCGTAGAGCAAACCGGCAACCAGGCCAATGTGCTGGCCGGAAATGACCAACAAGTGCACCGTGCCGGTGGCCTGCAACGTCTGCCAATCTTCCCGCGCCAGGCCGGCCCCGTCGCCGAGCACCAGGGCCACCAGCGCGGCCTGCCGGCCGTTGGCATCGATCGCCAGCAAGCGCTGGCGCAGCGAATCCCGCCACCCATAGCTGGCCGGCGCCAGCAGCTGCCCCGCCTTCACCGTACCGGTAGCGCCGACCCGCCGGGCCAGCAACTGCGCTTCACGGTCCGGCCCATGCGGGTTCAACAACCCGGCGGGGCGCTGCAAGGTCACCGCCAGCCGCCACTGCTCGCCGGCCCGTACCGGCGGCCCGTCGAACCAGCTGACTTGCAGGCGTTGTGGCAGTTCGGCACGGCGCGAACGGGCGGCCTCCAGCTCGAAACGCACACCGTGCGCCGTGCGCGCCGGCAAGCCGACCACCCGCCCCTCCAGCCACAAGGTGCGGCCATCCAAAGCGGCCGCCAGCCGGTCATCCAGGGCCTGCTGGGCAGACCAGCTGGCCCAGCACAGCCCCAACAGAAAACAGCCCAATGGCCACCCGCGGGTGAACAGGCAGACGCCAGCGCAAGCCGCCAGCACCCACAACCACCCGTCCGGTAGCAATGCAGGAAGAAAGCCCAGGCACAGCAGCCCGAGCGCAAGCGCCAACATCCCTGTGCGCATGAGGTAGAGCTCCAGAAGCCAAATCACCTTCTGAGGCATAGCCCAATTGCCGGCACGGCTTGCTCAACAATTGTCACAAACTCTGAACGAGGCTGAGCGGGAATAAGGGCATACTGCCCGGGTCAACGCTCCGGGAGCCTACATGCCGCGCCGACTTTTCAAACGCTACATGCCGGACCCGACCAGTATTCGGGAACACAAGTCCTTACGCTTTTTCGGCAAGTTGCTGCACGACCCAAACCTCTGGCACCTGAACCGCCATTCGGTGGCGCGGGCCATGGGCGTTGGCCTGTTCGCGGCACTGATCCCGATGCCGGCGCAGATGCTGCTGGCCGCCGCGCTGGCCATTCCGGTGCGCGGCAACCTGCCGATCGCGGTCAGCCTGGTGTGGCTGACCAACCCGCTGACCATGCCGCCGGTGTTCTTCGTCACCTACATGACCGGCGCCTGGCTGATGCAGGTACCACCGCGCACATTGCCTGACGAACTGACCTTCGAGTGGATCACCGACCAGCTGTCGACACTGTGGCAACCCTTCCTGCTCGGCTCGGTGGTGTGCGGCGTGGTGCTGGGCATTCTTGGCTACTTCGGCACCATGCTGTACTGGCGCTGGTGGGTGGGCCTGCAGTGGCGGCGGCGCCAATGCCGGTGCAAGGCCTCAGGCGCGCATGCCGCGGCCGCTGACCAGCAGGCGCACACACAGCAGGTAGAGCACCGCGGTGGCCACCAGCATGAAGGTGATCGCCGTACCGATGCTGATATCCGACACCCCTAGGATGCCGTAGCGGAACGAGTTGACCATGTGCAGCACCGGGTTGGCCAGCGACACGGTCTGCCAGAACGGCGGCAGCAGGTTGATCGAATAGAACACCCCGCCCAGGTAAGTCAGTGGCGTCAGCACGAAGGTCGGGATGATCGAAATGTCATCGAAGTTGCGCGCGAACACCGCGTTGACGAAGCCCAACAGCGAGAAGATGGTCGCGGTCAGCAGCACCACGGCCACGGTCACGCCCAGGTGGTGCACCTGCAGGTCGGTGAAGAACATCGACAGGATGGTCACGATCACCCCCACCGCCAGGCCACGCAACACGCCGCCCAGCACATAGCCAATGAGAATGATGTGCGGCGATACCGGCGACACCATCAACTCTTCGATCGAGCGCTGGAACTTGCTGCCGAAGAAGCTCGACACCACGTTGCCATAAGAGTTGGTGATCACCGACATCATGATCAGCCCGGGCACGATGTACTGCATGTAGGTGAAACCACCCATGTCACCGATCTGCCGGCCGATCAGGTTACCGAAAATCACGAAGTACAGGACCATGGTGATCGCGGGCGGCAGCAGGGTCTGCGGCCAGATGCGCAGAAAACGCCGCACTTCACGGTAGACGATGGTGTTCAGGGCGACCCAGTTGGTACGCAGCTCCACACTCATACGGCCACCTTCGATAGGTTTTTTTCCACCAGGGACACGAACAGCTCCTCGAGTCGGTTGGTCTTGTTGCGCAGGCTTTGCACTTCGATGTTCTGCAGGGCCAGCTGGCCGAACAGCGCGGTAATGCCGATGTCCTTGTCCACCTGCACTTCCAGCGTGTGCGGGGTCAGCAGCCGGCAAGGGTAGCCTTGCAACACCGGCGCCGTGGCCAGGTCCTGCTTGAGGTCGAGGACGAAGGTTTCGACATGCAGCTTGCCCAGCAACTGGCGCATGCTGGTGTTCTCGACGATGGTGCCGTGGTCGATGATGCCGATGTTACGGCACAGCTGCTCAGCCTCTTCCAGGTAATGGGTGGTGAGGATGATGGTGATGCCCTTCTGGTTCAGCTCGGTGAGAAAGCTCCACATCGACCGGCGCAGCTCGATGTCCACCCCGGCGGTAGGTTCGTCCAGGATCAGCAGGCGCGGCTCGTGAATCAGCGCGCGGGCAATCATCAGGCGGCGCTTCATGCCACCAGACAACGAACGCGACTGCACGTCGCGCTTGTCCCACAGGCCCAGCTGGGTCAGGTATTGCTCGGCGCGCTCCTTGGCCAGTTTGGGCGGGATACCGTAGTAGCCGGCCTGGGTCACCACGATATCGAAGGTTTTCTCGAACTGGTTGAAGTTGAATTCCTGCGGCACCACGCCCAGGCAGCGCTTGAGCGCGGCGGGCTCGCGGTCCAGGTCATGGCCGAACACGTTGACCGTGCCGCTGGTCTTGTTCACCAGCGTGGACAGGATGCCGATGGTGGTGGACTTGCCGGCGCCGTTGGGGCCGAGCAAGGCGAAGAAGTCACCTTCGGCAACGTCCAGGTCGATGCCCTTGAGGGCCTGGAAGCCGTTGCCGTAGGTTTTGGTGAGCTGTCGGATGGACAGGGCAGAACTCATAGCGGGTCACTTACCGAAGAATAAGGTGCAGGACACGCCAGATAACGTCACTGGCGCAGTGAGTGCGGCCAATGGTGCAAGGCCTGGCCGCACAAGTACAGTCATGTGTATTGATAGTGACTATCGAAACAGCCGTGGTGTTCGATTCAGGTCAGCGCCGTCATCACCGCAGCCTGGTAGGCCGGGCGTGCCTTGAGGCGTGCGTACCACGCTTCGAGATGCCGCATGGCCGGGCGCTCGATGGGCAGCTCGAACCAGGCGTAGGCGAAGCACCCCAGTGGGATGTCGCCCATGCCGATCTGGCCACCGGAAAGATACGGCTGCTTGGCCAGGGCTGCATCGGCCATCGCCAGCAGCTCGGCACAGCGCTTGTGCGCAGCGTTGATCGCCACCCAGTCGCGCTGGTCTTCCGCGGTACGCAGCAAGCCCCAGAACAGCGGTCGGAAGGGGGTTGCCAAGGATGACGTGGTCCAGTCCATCCACTTATCGGCCAGGGCGCGCTGGCGTGGGTTTTCCAGGTACCAGCCTCGCTCGGCGCCGTACTCGGCGCACAGGTAGCGGACGATGGCGTTGGACTCCCACAGGACCAGGTCGCCGTCCTCCAGCAGGGGCACCAGGCCATTGGGGTTGCGCGCGCGGTAGTGCGGCTCGTTGACCACGCCGAAAGCGCCGCCGGCGTCGATGGACTCGAAGTCCAGGCCCAGCTCGTGGGCAATCCACAGCGCCTTGCGCACATTGCTCGAATTCTTGCGGCCCCAGATCTTCAGCATGGCAACGTCCTTATGAATGTGGAGGGCTGCACAGTCTACTCCAGAGTTTTCTCGCCTGTACCGGCCTCTTCGCGGGCGCGCCCGCTCCCACAGGTGTCTCACCCGTCTCGAACCCTGTGATATCCCTGTGGGAGCGGGCGTGCCCGCGAAGAGGCCGGCACAGGCTGAAAATATCCTGAAACTCCCACCGCCACACCCTGTCACTGTTCTGACCCTGCCGTTCACGGCGTTACGTCTAAGCTGTCTGGGACGGTTCAAGCCCCCCTGGTTCCAAGGAGGACCGATTATGTTGCTGTTATGGTTGGTAGTGCTGGTGGTCGGCGCGGCATACCTCACGCACCGGCGCCTGGCGCCCCTGCAGATTCTCGGCAGCGTGGCGGCCTACGTCCTGCTGATGAGCATTTTCAGCAGCGCCCCCGGCTGGCTGCTGGCGCTGATCTGGATCGTGCTGGCGTTCAAGGTAGCCCTGGTGGCCTTGCCCGACTGGCGCCGCAGGGTATTTACCGGCCGGGTGTTCAACTGGTTCCAGCGCACCCTGCCGCCCATGTCGCAAACCGAGCGCGAAGCGATCGACGCAGGCACCGTCTGGTGGGACGGCGAACTGTTCAGCGGCCGCCCCGACTGGCGCACCCTGCTCGCCTACCCGGCACCGAAGCTGACCGAGGAGGAACAGGCCTTCATCGACGGCCCCACCGAAGCGCTCTGCGCAATGGTCAGCGACTGGCAGATCGGCCAGGACCTCGACCTGCCGCCCGAAGCGTGGGCGCATATCAAGTCGAACGGTTTTTTTGCCCTGATCATCCCAAAGGAATATGGCGGTAAAGGTTTCTCCGCCTATGCCCACTCCCAGGTGGCGATGAAGCTGGCCACCCGCAGCGGCGACCTGGCCTCGACCGTGATGGTGCCCAACTCCCTGGGGCCCGCTGAGTTGCTGCTGCACTACGGCACCGATGAGCAACGCAACCACTACCTGCCGCGCCTGGCCCGTGGCGAAGAAATCCCCTGCTTCGCCCTCACCGGCCCATTGGCCGGCTCCGACGCTGGCGCCATGCCCGACACCGGCGTCATCTGCAAAGGCCAATGGCAAGGCGAAGAAGTCCTCGGCCTGCGCCTGAACTGGGAAAAGCGCTATATCACCCTCGGCCCGGTCGCGACCCTGCTGGGCCTGGCCTTCAAGGCCTACGACCCGGACCATTTGCTGGGCGAGCAGGAAGAACTGGGCATCAGCCTGGCCCTGATCCCTACCGACACCCCCGGCGTCGAAATCGGCAAGCGCCACCTGCCGCTGGGCGCTGCCTTCATGAACGGCCCCAACAGCGGCAAGGACGTGTTCGTGCCGCTGAGCTTCCTGATCGGTGGCCAGGCCATGCTCGGCAAGGGCTGGATGATGTTGATGAACTGCCTGTCGGTGGGCCGCTCGATTTCCCTGCCCGCCGTCGGCACGGGGGCGGCCAAGTACACCAGCCTGGTCACCGGCCAGTACGCCAATATCCGCGAGCAGTTCAATGTGCCGCTGGCGGCCTTCGAAGGCATCCAGGAATCCCTGGCGCGCATCGGCGGCAATGCCTGGCTGATGGACAGCGCCCGCCTGCTCACCGCCAAGGCCGTGGACCTGGGCGAGAAGCCCTCGGTGCTGTCGGCGATTCTCAAGTACCACCTCACCGAGCGCGGCCGTGAATGCATCCAGCATGCCATGGACGTGCACGGCGGCAAGGGCATCATCATGGGCCCGAACAACTACCTGGGCCGGAACTGGCAGGGGGCGCCGATCTTCATCACCGTCGAGGGCGCCAATATCCTCTCGCGCAACCTGATGATCTTCGGCCAGGGCGCCATCCGTTGCCACCCGTTCGTGCTCAAGGAAATGGCCCTGGCAAGCCGTGAAGACCGCGACCAGGCCCTGAAGGAATTCGACGACCTGCTGATGAAGCACATCATGTTCGCTGCCGGCAACGCGGCAAGCACACTCGTATTCAACCTTGGGCTGGGTCGATTGGAGAATGTGCCCGGTGATGCCTTGAGCCAAGGCTACTTCCGCGCCCTCAACCGCCAGGCATCAGCCTTTGCTCTGCTGGCCGACCTGTCGATGATGCTACTGGGCGGCGCGCTCAAACGTCGCGAACGCCTAAGCGCGCGGCTGGGCGACGTCCTGAGCTACCTGTACTTGGCCAGCGCCGCGCTCAAGCGCTATCACGACCTCGGCTCACCCCAGCACATGCAGCCCCTGCTGCGCTGGGCCATGGAAGAAAGCCTGGGCCAGGCGGAAACAGCCCTGGATCGGCTGCTGGACAATTTCCCCAACCGCTTCATTGGCTGCGCCCTGCGCGTGCTGGTGTTCCCCTTTGGCCGTCGTCACACCGGGTCCAGCGATGAACTGGACGCCGAAGTGGCAGCGCTGATTGGGCGTAGCAAAGGTGACCCGGCGCTGGAAGAGCTGCTTTCCGGTTGCTTCAGGCCAAAAACCGATGGAGATCCAGTGGCGGCGCTGCAACGGGCCTGCGAGTTGCTGGAGGAAGCTGCACCCTTGTACAAGGCGCTGCATCAGGCGATCAAGGGTGGCAAGGTACAGCCGACCCCTGGGCAATCGGCAATTGATGCAGCGGTACAGGCCGGTGCGCTTCAGCCAGGTGAAGGCCTACAGCTGCATGACGCTGAAAAAGCCCGCAGAACCGTGATTGATGTGGACGCGTTCGACAAAGCGCAGTTGCTGCCCGAGCACGGCAAGGTACGCTGAAACCAGGGGCCGTTTTGCGGCCCCCTCCCTACCGGCGTATACTCCGCGCCCGTTTGACCTACCTCGAGGACCATGCCCATGGCCACCCCCCACCTGCAATACCACCTGCAACTGCTGAACCACCTGCGCACCATCTTGGTGGCCCTGGGTGACGCCGAGCAGGTACCGGAGGAAAGCCACGCCCTGTTCCTGGAGCGCTTCGACGAACTACTGACCCTACTGCCGCAGGACCCACTGCAAAGCCAGTATCTGGGCCAGGACCTGACCTGTCAGGTGATCCAGCGCTACCCACAGATCGCTCATCTGGTACCCCGCGATTTGCTGTGGTTCTTCGGTGGTGACTGCCTGCATTTCATGCCTGAAGAAGAGTTGGACCTGTACCAGCAACTCGAGGAGCGTCGCTACGAAGCCGAGCGCAACGACGAGCCGTTCGACTGGCACCAGGAAAAGCAGTTGCTCGCCCAGACGCCTCCATCGACCCACCACTGAACGGGCCATTGCTCAACGCGAGTAGTAGTCGACCAGCGTGTCAATATCGAGCATCGGCATCGCAATGATCGTCAGCCCCCAGCGCCATTCATCCACAGCGAAGGTGTCCTCCCCCATGACGACAGAGTAAGAGCTCGGGTTGCTCACATCTGGCCTGAAAACGCCAGCAATAACCGAGCCATTACCCGCAAGAACCCGCCACGATACCTGCGAGTCCGCAACCGCTTTTTCCTCTTGACGTCCGTTTAAGTAAAACAGTGAAAGTTTAAGGCCCAGGGCGTGCCGGGCAACCCGGATAAAGTGCGTGGGATGTACCCAACGAATCACAAACGTAGCATAGGCCTCCTGCCACGTGTCTGTTACTTTAATGATATCTGTCTCGGTCGGAGTAACCAGGGACGCGCGGCAGGCGGCAGGTATGAATGTGTCTCCCCCCGTATTGAGACGCACCGCCGCTGGCAGTGATTGCGGCGGTTTGTAGTAGTGCTTGCCGTTCTGCACGAGCAACTCGCCATGCAGCGTGCCCTCCGCACCCCAGACTGGCTGCGCTCCCGCTGACATCAGCTGGATCTCTTCCAGATCGCCTCCATAATCGCAAAAACTAATCAGCGGAGAGCACTTCAGCGCCTGCGCCTGGGTACTTACTTTGGTTTGCGCCATCTCAGAGCCAGAAAGAGCATATACAGCAAAATAAAAATTGCCCGGCGGTATGTACCCTCCCAGGGTCCACTTCATTGACCAGCTGGGCGCGAACAGACCAACTACCCAGTCTTTGTCCACTGGCGGCAGCTGGGTCAGGGTGATTGGGAATGCCCCGACCTCAAAGGCGATAGCGACGTCTTCGGATGCCGGCACCAGAATCGGATCTGATTGGGCGGCTACCTGACCCGGGCCGTTGAAGACGTTGATCCGGATTCGTGACTGGTCATGTTCGAAATAAACCCATACGTCGTCTAGCGCAACAGAAACTGGCTTTGACAAAGTCGCGACCTTCATGCGCTTCAAGGGCTCGAAGTGCTGCTTGAACCGGTCGGCGCTCAATCGGTCATTTGCTATCACGTAAGTGGCAGGTTGCTCCCAGTGCACCACCGCCTCACTGCCTTTCCATTTGTGGTATTCGATATGGCTGCTGTTGAGACCGAGGGTCACCTCAAGCACCTTGCCCGCGCTGGCGTCCGACTGCTCGATTCTCACAGCCTGGCGCGCATTCATGCCAATAGGTGTATTCAACGATAGCCGCAGGTCGGTCAGCAGGTTCTTGTCCAGTTTCAATGTTCGCGCTGACGTTTCGAACCGCAACTTTGGGTAACCCAGATGCACCAAGCTCAGTTCCCAAGTCGTTCTGTTCATCTCGCGCTCGGAAACCACCAACTCAGGCCAGTCCATATCGTGACCAATGAGTGCATGGCGCTTTGCCCATAAACCGTTCAGCTGCGTTTCATCGTTAAGGGCATAGAGGAGCAATATCGCAGACTCTGCGGCGGCCGCTGAGTCCGAGACTTCTTTAGCCACAGGCTTATTGCTTTCTTTCTCTTTGTGATTGGTCATGTCCCCACTCCCATCAACAAAGCACTGATATGCCCATAATCAGGCAGCATTGAAAACTGGCATTTTTACCAGTTGTCGGGCGGCAAGAAGCGACTCACTCTTGAAGCAGAATCACGCATTAGGCTTTTACTAAGTACTTATCAGTATTTTCCTACATGCGACCATTCCCAAACGACCTAATCTTTTCTCCCCCTGCCGTCAAGTTTTTCGGCAGAAATCCATAGGCCGAAATGCCCTGCCTACAACGGGTCCACAGTGGAGTACAACATGAAGAAGAAGCTTATCCCGCTTGCCATCTTGCTTGGCCTTGCCAGCAATGCAGCACTCGCCAATACTGGCTCGATCAACTTCTACGGCCAGGTGCACGCCGGTACTTGCCCGATCGAAATCATTGACCCGTCGACCGGCCTGCCGGTAGCCCGCATCAACATGGGCAACGTCAGCGTTTCGCAGTTCGCAGCCACAGGCGATGAAGCTGCATCGCGCGCCTTCGGCATGCGCGTCACCCCAGGTAATGGCTGTACTGTAACCCCTAATACCAGTACCCAGGTGACTTTCACTGGCGCCTATGGCGGTGCCGGTACTGGTGGTACGCTGTATGCGCTGGAGCCAGGCGGGGCAGCCGACTTGGCCTTGATTATCAAGGACAATGCCGGTACACCGATAGACAACGGCTCGCCTTCCAAGGATTACCCACTGGATGACGCGAACCCCACCACGATGATTTTCTCTGCGGCTTATAAGTCCATTGGCACCGGGGTCACCGCCGGCACCGCCAATACCGATGTGCAATTTCTTGTCAACATCCCATGAGAAAGCACCTCAGGCGAACTGACGTCGCCTGAGGTGTCTTCATACCATTCAAAAGGTATCGCCAGATGAAGATTCACCTGCGCCGCCTTGCCTTGGGTATTTGCTTCGCGAGCATGATGCAGACCGCTCAGGCAGCGCTAACCGTCAATACCACGCGAATCGTGTTCGACAGCGACAACAGCAGCACCTCTGTAGTGATCGCCAACCCCAGCCCCCGCCCCTATGCGGTGCAAACCTGGGTCAACACCGCGAAGGACGACACCGATACAGCCGTCCCTCTGGCGACTTCGCCCGGGTTGTTCCGCCTGGACCCCGGCAAGGAGCAAATGGTGCAGATCAGCCGCCTGCCCAACAAGTTGCCCAAGGATCGGGAAACGCTGTTCCACCTCAATGTTCAGGAGATCCCCGAAGCAACGCCGGGGGATGTCAACGTACTCAATATTGCACTGCGCACGCGCCTGAAGCTTTTCTATCGCCCCAAGGAATTGAAAGACCGGCCCGCAGAGCGCATCGGTGAGCTGGAGTGGTCCGTGCGCCAACGCGCTGGGCGTGTCGAACTCGTGGTACACAACCCAACGCCCTACCATTACACATTCGGCCGCCTGGAAGTCAGCAGTGCAGGCAAAACAGAGGCAATCCAGGCCATGGCCATGGCGCGGCCATTTGATCTGCAGGTTTATGACCTGACCCAAATCAAAACGCTCACTGGCTTGCAACTGACCTTTACCACCATCAATGACTACGGGGTCGCCACCACGCCGATGCAAAAAGCACTGTCGAGCCTGCCCTAAGCCCCCTTGTGTCACCTCCAATCGAGCCCTTTGGGCTCGTTTGCTATTCCGACTTACCTGTAACAGGACAGCTTATATGAAGCCCTTAGTCGTAGCCTTTGGACTGGCAATATCCAGCCAACAAGCGCTTGCAAACACGGGTTCAATCAACTTCTTTGGTCAGGTCCACAGCGGGACCTGTGCAGTTGAAATCATCGACCCTTCAACCGGCCTGCCCGCCAGCAGGATCTACATGGGCGAAGTATCCACTGCCCAGTTCAAGCAGCCAGATGATGAGGCCGCAAACCGCGCCTTCGGTTTGCGCCTTACCCCCGGTGGCGGCTGCATACTGCTCCCCGGTGCCAATGCCAGCGTAACCTTCACCGGAAGTTACGGCGGCGCCGGCGCCAGCGGCACGTTGTACGCCCTGGAGCCAGGTGGCGCCAAGGGGTTGGCCTTGATCATCAAGGACAATGTGGGTACACCGGTAGACAATGGAATCGCCTCCAAGCAATATCCCCTGCATGACAGCAAACCTACTGACATGTTGTTTTCTGCGGCTTACAAAGCGATCGATACACAGGTAACCGCTGGCTCCGCCAACAGTGATGTGCAGTTCACGGTGGCCATGCCGTAAGCGTTGAAAAATCGGGCCTCACGGCCCGATGCCGGTCAGCTAAGCCTTGGTGGCAGCCATGGGGCTGCTTTGCAGACCATCGCCGGCAAGCCAGCTCCCACAGGGATCGCATCAGGGCTGACAGGTGTTTGTCAGAAGATATGCAGCGCCTGTTAGAGCGAGCGCCGCCCGCGCGGCGCAATCGCGAGCT
>NZ_RHQO01000085.1:0-16726 GCF_003935475.1 Pseudomonas sp. p99-361
CACAGGCGTTACTGGCCCGAAACAAACGTAGGAGCGAGCGCAGCTCGCGATTGCGCCGCGCGGGCGGCGCTCGCTCTCACAGGCGCTGCCATACCTTGTGGCAAACACCTGTCAGCCCTGAGGCGATCCCTGTGGGAGCTGGCTGGCCGGCGATAGAGCCTTGAGCCTTCAGTTTTGCTTCTGTGGCTCGCGGATTTTGTACCAGGCCACGTACAAGGCCGGCAGGAACAGCAGCGTCAGCAGCGTTGCACTGATGATGCCGCCAATCATGGCGTAGGCCATCGGCCCCCAGAACACTTCACGTGCAATCGGGATCATGCCCAGGCTCGCTGCGGCTGCCGTCAGCAGGATCGGCCGGCGACGGTGGTTGGTGGCCTCCACCACCGCGTCCCAAGGGGCATAGCCCTGCGCCTCGAACTCATCGATCTGGGTAACCAGAATCACCGAGTTGCGGATGATGATACCGGCGAGCGCAAGGATGCCGAGAATCGCTACAAAGCCCATTGGCGTACCGGTAGGCACCAGCGCCAGCACCACGCCGATCAGCCCCAATGGCGCCACGCTGATCACCAGGAACAGCTTCTGCACGCTGTGCAGCTGGATCATCAGGAACGTGGCCATGAGGAACAGCATCAGCGGGATGACCTTGGCGATCGGCCCTTGGGCCTTGCCGCTCTCCTCCACGGTACCGCCCGTGGCCACTTCGTAACCTACCGGCAGTTTGCTGGCGAACTCGTCGATTTTCGGCTTCAGTTGCGCCACCAGGTCGGTGGGTTGAATTTCGCCGTTGACCGAGGCCTTGATGGTGATGGTTGGCTTGCGGTCTCGCCGCCATACCAGCGGCTGTTCCAGCTCGTAGCGCACGGTGGCAAACGACAGCAGCGGAATCGAGGTGCCGTTGGAGGTCAGGATCTGCAGGTTCTGCAGGGTATCGGGCGAACCACGCTCGCTGTCCTCGGCACGCGCGACCACGTCGATCAGGTAGATGCTGTCGTTGACCTGGGTGATCTGCACACCGCTGACGATGCTGTTCATCACGTTGGCCACATCTTCCGACGACAGCCCCAACTGGCGCGCCTTGTCCTGGGCAATGTCCACGCGCAGTACTTTGCCAGGCTCGTTCCAGTCGTAGATCATCTCGCCTATGTTGCGGTTCTGGTTGAGCAAGGTCGCCAGGTCGATGGCGTGCTTGCGCACCTCGTCGATACTGGTGCCGCTGACACGGTACTGGATCGGCCGCCCCACCGGTGGACCCATTTCCAGCGATTGCACGTTGGTGCCGATGCCGACGAACTCTTCATGCAGGATTTTCTGCAAGCGCTCGATCATGCCCTGGCGCTCTTCCAGGCCCTTGCTGACAATCACCAGCTGGGCGTAATACGGGTTTTGCAACTGCTGGTCGAGCGGCAGGTAGAACCGCACGGCGCCCTGGCCGATGTAGGTGCTCCAGTGCACCAGGTCCGGGTCGTCCTTGAGGCGCGCCTCGAAGCGGTCGACTACCTTGCGCGTCTCCTCGATAGAAGCGTTCTGCGGCAGGTTCAGGTCGACCAGGATCTCCGGGCGGTCCGACGCGGGGAAGAACTGGTTCTGCACGAAGCGCATGCTGAACAGCGCCAGGGCAAATAGCAGGATGGTACCGATGATGGTCAGCCAGCGATGGCGCATGCACCACAGCAGCCCACCCTCGAACGCCCTGGCCACGCGCCCAGGCTTGGCTTCGTGAGCCTTGACCTTGCTGCTGCTCAGAATGTGCACCCCCAGCACCGGGGCGAAGAACACTGCCACCACCCAGGACACCAGCAAGGCCACGGCGATTACGGCGAACAAGGTGAAGGTGTACTCGCCTGCGGAACTGGCGTTAAGGCCGATCGGCACGAAGCCGGCCACCGTGACCAGGGTACCGGTAAGCATCGGGAAGGCCGTTGAGGTGTAGGCGAACGTGGCCGCCTGCTCCTTGCTGTCGCCCATTTCCAGCCGGGTGACCATGACCTCCACGGTGATCATCGCATCGTCCACCAGCAAGCCCAGGGCAATGATCAGCGCGCCCAGCGAAATCCGCTGCATGGTGATACCGCTGTATTCCATGAACACGAACACCATCGCCAGCACCAAGGGTATCGAGCAGGCCACCACCAGCCCCGCGCGCATGCCTAGGCTGACAAAGCTTACCGCCAGCACGATCACCACCGCTTCGAACAACGCGCTGGTGAAGCCGCCAACCGCCTTCTTGACGACCACGGCTTGGTCCGACACGGTGTGCACGCCAACGCCTATCGGCAGGTCCTGGATCACCTGGTCCATGCGTTTTTTCAGTGCGGCGCCGAACGCCTGCACGTTGCCGCCGGCCTTCATGCCAATGGCCAGGCCAATGGCGGTCTGGCCGTTGTAGCGGAACATCGGTGAAGGCGGGTCGACATAACCGCGCTCTATAGCGGCAATATCGGCCAGGCGGAAGAAGCGGTCATTGATCTTCAGGTTGACGGTTTGCAGGTCCTTTTCCGAGGCGAACTGCCCGGAGGTTCGCACCGAGATGCGCTCTGGCCCGGCCTCTATCACCCCCGCCGGGGTGACCGCGTTCTGCGCTTGCAGGGCCTGCATCACCTGGCGCTGGTCAATGCCCAGGGCGGCCAGCTTGCGGGTGGAGAAGTTCAGGTACAGCACTTCATCCTGGGTGCCGATGAACTCGATCTTGCCGATATTGGGTACATCGCGCACTTCTGCACGGGCCTGCTCCACATAGTCACGCAGCTGGCGAAGGGTAAGGCCGTCGGCGGTGAAGGCATAGATCGAACCGAACACATCGCCGAACTCGTCGTTGAACCCAGGCCCCTGGATGCCAGCAGGGAACTGGCCACGGATGTCCTGGATCTTCTTGCGCACCTGGTACCAGATTTGCGGGATATCCTCGGCCTTGGTGGTATCACGCAGGTACACGTAGACCGTGGATTCGCCCGGCCGGGTATAGCTCTTGGTGTAGTCGAGCGAGTCGAGTTCTTCGAGCTTCTTCTCGATACGGTCGGTGACCTGGTACAGGGTCTCGTCCTGGGTCGCACCGGGCCAGCGGGTCTGGATGACCATGGTCTTGATGGTGAACGACGGGTCTTCTTCACGGCCCAGGTTGAAGTAGGAAAAAATCCCCATCAACAGGGCGACGAACATCAGGTACCAGACGAACGATTGATGCTTGAGTGCCCAGTCGGACAGGTTGAAGCTTCCTTTCATTGCGCATCCTCGTCGAAAGCGACCTTCTGGCCAGGCTTGAGGCTGTTCACGCCCGCAGTCACCACACGTTCACCAGGCTGCACGCCAGAGGCCACGACGATGCTGTCGGAAGTACGGTCGATCAGGGTCACGTCACGGGTGCCGACCGTTTTCTGCCGGGTGTCGATGACCCACACCTGGGTCTTGCCGTCGCGTTCGAGCAAGGCACTCAAGGGCAGCTCGCTGCGCGGCGACACTTGCGAGGTCAGCGTCACACTGACCGCGGTGCCCAAGTGGAAGGCTGCCGGGGTGTTTGCCAAGGTCAGGCGCGCACGGCGGGTACGGGTCGTGGGGTCGGCCTGCGGCTCCAGCTCGCGCAGGGTAGCGGTGGTATTGATGGTCGGGTCGAGTTGCGAAGCGACGGTGAAGGTCAGCCCTTTGCCCAGTTGCTCTGCCAGGCTGATCGGCAAGTCGATCACCGCCTCCTTCACATCAGGCCGGGCCAGGGTCACCACGGCCTGCCCGGCGGTGACCGTCTGCCCGGCCTCGGCCTGCCAGGCCGTGATGACCGCTGCATGGTCGCTACGCAGGGTGCTGTAGCCGAGCTGGTCACGGGCCTGGCTGACAGAGGCGCGCGCCTGCTCCAGCGTCGCGCTGGTGGTTTTCAGGTTGGTCTGGGCGACATCCAGCTGCGCCTGGGCACCCACCCCACGGTCGTACAGCTGTTGCTGGCGACGGGCATCGGCCTGGGCATTGATCCATTGCGCCTGCACCCTGGCCAGGTCGCCTTCGGCGGCACGCAGTTGGTTCTGCTGGTCGGTGGGGTCGAGGGTGGCCAAGGTATCGCCCGGTTTGACCTGGGCTCCCACGTCCAGCCAACGCCGGGCAATGCGCCCGGCTACGCGGAAGCCCAAGGTGCTCTCGAAGCGTGCCTCGATATTGCCAGCGAAGCGGCCCAGTTGCGTCTGCACCTGCGGCTCGACCTTCACCGACAGCACCGGCCGGATCGGCTCTGGGGCTTGCTCGTCACCCTCGCAGGCAGCCAGCAGCATGCCGGCTGACAGTATCAGCAGCAGCCGTGTCATAGCTCACCCCCTGGGCGTTTGGCATCCACCTTCTCCACCTGCATGCCGGGGTGCAACAGCTGGCTGCCGTTGACCACCACGGTTTCGCCCGCCTGCAAGCCGCTGGCGATGACAACCTTGCCAGTCAGGTAGCGGCCGACTTCGACCTTGCGCAGTTCGACCTTGTCACCCTCACCCACTACCCACACGGCAGGTGCGTGCAGGGCCTTGGTCAAGGCCGACCACGGCAGCTCGATGCTCGGCCGCCCCACGGTACTGGTGCTGGCCGTCACCGGCGCGCCCAGCTGCATTTCGGCGGGTACATCCTTCAGGGCCACCTTGACCTGTACCGTGCCGCTTTGCGCCGACACGGTGGGCGTGATTTCGCGGATCACGCCGCGCGCCTGGACCTTGGGGTCGTCCAGCAGGCGGACGAGTATCTCGGCGTTGCCGGGCGGTGCCACCAGCAAGGATTCGTACACATTGAACACGGCATCGCGGTCGCCATCGACGGCCAGGCTGAAGATCGGCATGGTCGCCTGCACCACCTGGCCTACTTCGGCCTGCCGCGCGGTGATCACCCCGGCGGCCTCGGAGACCAGCGCGGTGTAGCCGAGTTGTTCATTGGCACTGGCCAGTTGCGCCTGGGCCGCCTTGAGCGCGCTCTGGTTGCTACGCAGCGCCGCTTCGGCGGCATCGTATTCGCTTTTGCTGGTGTAGCCCTTGGGCAGCAGTTTTTGCTGGCGCACGAAGGCCGCGCGGGTCTGGGTGACCCGCGCCTGCGCGGCAAACACCTCGGCCTTGGCCGAATTCACGTTGTTCTGCAGGTCTTTCGGGTCCAGGCGTGCGAGCACCTGGTTGGCCTTGACGTGGTCACCCACATCGACGCTGCGCGAAATGATCTTGCCCCCCACACGGAACGACAGGTCCGTCTGCACCCGCGCCTGTACATCGCCGGTCAGGGTGACCCTGGCGGCGAAATCGGTGGGTTGAACCTGCTGCACGCCCACCCGCGGCAATGTTTCAGGCACCTCTTCCTTGCTACACCCGGCGAGCATGCACAGCAGCCCCAGGCAAACGACCGACAGCGGACGTATCAACGTCATGCAGGCTCCTTGCTTGCGCACAAATGGTTTGTGGGATGCGACTGTCAGCGTAGTTCAGGGTTCGATAAACATCACTGACGGGGGTCAGTTCGGCAGTTTCGGCGCTTGCGCCGGCCTCTTCGCGGGCACGCCCGCTCCCACCGGAAAAGCGCAGCCCCTGGGACTTGCGCTGTACCTGTAGGAGCGGGCGTGCCCGCGAAAGGGCCGGCACAGCCAAGCACATGCTTCAGTTATATCCAAAAACCACCAACCACCCGGCCACCCCGCTTCAGCCACTACTTTCAAAGGGAGGTTCAACTTCAAGGAAGATCACAATGCCGTTAGCCGAATCCCATCTGCTGCGCCGTGGGCGCTTTTCCGAGCCAGGCAGGCTTTACATGCTGACCACCAAAACTCACCTGCGGCGGCCACTGTTCAATGACTTCGACCACGCTCGCCTGGTGGTCAGACACCTGCGGGTATCCGATGGCATCGAGGACTGCCGGTCATTGGCCTGGGTAGTGATGCCGGACCATCTGCATTGGTTGATCGAACTGAAGGAAGTGGCATTGGCGACACTGATGCGCAAATCCAAATCACGCACAGCCATTGCCTTGCGCAAGGCAGGTGTCAGGCACAAGCCGATATGGCAGCCGGGGTACCACGACCATGCACTGCGGCGGGAAGACAATGTGGTCCATGTGGCCCGTTACATCGTCGCCAATCCCTTGAGGGCAGGCTTGGTCCGGAGTGTCAGGGATTATCCACACTGGGACGCGGTATGGCTTTGAATCGGTGCTGGGGCCTTCGCGGGCTTGCCCGCTCCCACAGGTACAGCGCAGGCCCTGAGACTTCGCTGTACCTGTGGGAGCGGGCAAGCCCGCGAAAAGGCCGGATCAGGCCGAAGCCGCCACTTGCGTCGGGCGCTTGACCTGCGGCTGTGAAGCGTTCGCTGCTGCACCCTCTTCGATCGCCTGCTGAATCGCCCGGCGGCGGTTCTCTTCGGCACGGCGGCTGAAGTACCAGACAAAGAAGGTCACCAGCGACACCGACAGCAGAATCAGGCTGGCCACGGCGTTGATCTCGGGCTTCACACCCAGGCGCACCGCCGAGAACACTTCCATCGGCAAGGTGGTCGAGCCAGGCCCGGAAACGAAGCTGGCCAATACCAGGTCGTCCAGCGACAGCGCGAACGACATCATGCCGCCCGCCGCCAGCGATGGCGCGATCATCGGGATGGTGATCAGGAAGAAGACCTTCCACGGCTTGGCACCCAGGTCCATCGCCGCTTCCTCGATCGACAAGTCCAGCTCACGCAGGCGCGCCGATACCACTACCGCCACATACGCAGCGCAGAACGTGGTATGGGCGATCCAGATGGTGACGATGCCACGCTCCTGCGGCCAGCCGATCATTTGCGCCATGGCTACGAACAGCAGCAACAGCGACAGGCCGGTGATCACCTCGGGCATTACCAACGGTGCGGTGACCAGGCCGCCGAACAGCGTGCGGCCCTTGAAGCGGGTGACGCGGGTCAGCACGAACGCGGCCAGGGTACCCAGCGCCACCGCTGCCACCGCCGTGTAGCAGGCAATTTCCAGCGAGCGCATCACCGAACCCATCAGTTGGGTGTTGTCGAGCAGGCCGACATACCACTTCACCGACCAGCCGCCCCACACCGTCACCAGCTTGGAGGCGTTGAACGAGTAGATCACCAGGATCAGCATCGGCAGGTAGATGAACAGCAAGCCCAGCACCAGCATCAGCTTGGAGAAACTGAAGCGTTTCATGCGCGGCCCTCCATCTCTTTGGCCTGGCTACGGTTGAACAGCAGGATGGGCACGATCAGGATCGCCAGCATCACTACCGCCAGGGCAGAAGCCACCGGCCAGTCACGGTTGTTGAAGAACTCTTGCCACAGCACCTTGCCGATCATCAGGGTTTCCGGGCCGCCGAGCAGCTCGGGGATGACGAACTCGCCCACCACCGGGATGAACACCAGCATGCAGCCGGCGATGATGCCGTTCTTCGACAGCGGCACGGTGATCTTCCAGAAGCTGTTGAAGGTACTCGAACCCAAGTCCGAAGCGGCCTCCAGCAGCGACGGGTCGTGCTTCACCAGGTTGGCGAACAGCGGCAGGATCATGAACGGCAGGTACGAATAGACCACGCCGATGTACACCGCCAGGTTGGTGTTGAGGATCTGCAACGGCTGGTCGATCAGCCCCGTCCACATCAGGAAGCCATTGAGCAGCCCGTTGTTGCTGAGAATGCCCATCCAGGCGTAGACGCGGATCAGGATCGCCGTCCAGGTCGGCATCATGATCAGCAACAGCAGGACCGTCTGCGTTTCCTTCTTGGCGTTGGCAATGGCGTAGGCCATCGGGTAGCCGATCAGCAGGCACAGCAGGGTGCTGAAGAACGCCATTTTCAGCGAACCCAGGTAAGCGGAAATATACAGCTCATCCTCGGTGAGCAAGCCGTAGTTGGCCAGGTTCAGGACCAGCTGGATCTTGTCTTCGACGTAGGTGTAGATCTCGGTGTAGGGCGGGATCGCCACGTCGGCTTCGGCGAAGCTGATCTTCAGCACGATGAAGAACGGCAGCATGAAGAACAGGAACAGCCAGATGAACGGCACGCCGATCACCAGGTGCCGCCCCTCCGGGGTTATGCGCTGGAAGGCTCGCTTGAGCTTGCGCAGTTTCATGACCGCAGTACCACGCCGCTGTCGTCTTCCCACCACACATACACTTCATCGCCCCAGGTCGGCCGCGCGCCTTGGCGCTCGGCGTTGGCGACGAACGACTGGACCACCTTGCCGCTGGGCAGCTCGACGTAGAACACCGAGTGGCCACCCAGGTAGGCGATATCGTGCACCTTGCCACGCGACCAGTTGTGCTCGAACTCCGGCTGCTTGGTGGTCACCAGCAGTTTCTCCGGGCGCAGGGCATAGGTGATGTGCTTGTCTTCCACCGAGGTGGTGATGCCGTGGCCAACGTAGATCTTGCGCTCCAGTTCCGGGCTGGCAATGATCGCGTAGCCCTCGGCGTCATCGACCACATCGCCTTCGAACAGGTTGACGTTGCCGATGAACTCGCACACCAGGCGGCTGGTAGGCGTTTCGTAGATATCGACCGGCGAACCGATCTGGGCAATCCAGCCCAGGTGCATGATGGCGATGCGCTGGGCCATGGTCATGGCCTCTTCCTGGTCGTGGGTCACCATCACGCAGGTCACCCCCACGCGCTCGATGATCTCGACCAGTTCCAGCTGCATCTGCGAGCGCAGTTTCTTGTCCAGCGCACCCATTGGCTCGTCAAGCAGCAGCAGCTTCGGGCGCTTGGCCAGCGAGCGGGCCAGGGCCACGCGCTGGCGCTGGCCGCCAGACAGCTGGTGCGGCTTGCGCTTGGCGTACTGGGTCATGTGCACCAGCTTGAGCATCTCGGCCACGCGGGCGTCGATCTCGGCCTTGGGCATTTTGTCCTGCTGCAGGCCGAAGGCGATGTTCTGCGCCACGCTCATGTGCGGGAACAAGGCGTACGACTGGAACATCATGTTGATCGGCCGCTCGTACGGCGGCATGTCGGTGATGTCGACGCCATCGAGGTAGATCCGCCCTTCGGTCGGGCGTTCGAAGCCTGCCAGCATGCGCAGCAAGGTGGACTTGCCGGAACCGGAGCCACCGAGCAGGGCGAAGATCTCGCCCTTGCGGATTTCCAGGGACACATCGTCCACGGCTACGGTTTCGTCGAATTTTTTCGTGACCCGGTCGATCTTGACCAGCACCTGCTTGGGTTGCTGGCCACCCTCGAGGGCTTTTTTATAGGCACCGGAGGCAACTGCCATGAGTGAAACTCCCAACAAGATTTTTGTGCCCGCGCGGCCTGCCTGGCAGGCGCCGGCGCGGGTCTGGATTGTTACTTGCCCGACTTGACCTTGGTCCAGCTGCGGGTCATCAGCCGTTGCACCTTGGGTGGCAACTCTGAATTGACGAACATCTTGTCCAGCACTTCCTGCGGTGGGTAAACCGCGGCGTCAGTCCTCACGGCCTGGTCCATCAGGTCGCCAGCCTTGGGGTTCGGGTTGGCGTAACCGACGTAATCACTGACCTGGGCGATAACCTCAGGTTTCAGCAAATAGTTGATGAAGGCATGCGCCTCTTTGACGTTCTTGGCGTCCTTGGGAATCGCCAGTACATCGAACCAGAGGTTGCCGCCTTCCTTGGGAATGGCGTAAGCCAGGTTCACGCCCTTCTTCGCTTCTTCAGCGCGGGCCTTGGCCTGGAACACATCACCCGAGAAGCCCGCCGCGACGCAGATGTCGCCATTGGCCAGGTCGGTGATGTACTTGGACGAATGGAAGTAGGTCACGTAAGGGCGCACGGCCAGCAGCTTCTGCTCGGCCTTGGCGTAATCCTTGGGGTTGGTACTGTTGGGGTTCAGGCCCATGTAGTTGAGCACCGCCGGGAGCATTTCGTCCGCCGAGTCGAGGAAGGCTACCCCGCACTTGGACAGCTTCTTCATGTTCTCGGGCTCGAACAGCACGGCCCACGAGTCGATGGTGTCCACGCCCAGGGCGGCTTTCACCTTGTCGACGTTGTAGCCGATGCCGTTGGTGCCCCACAGGTAGGGGACCGCGTACTGGTTGCCCGGGTCGTTCTTTTCCAGGCGCTTCATCAGCGCCGGGTCGAGGTTCGAATAGTTGGGCATCAGGCTCTTGTCGAGCTTCTGGAACGCGCCCGCCTTGATCTGCTTGCCGAGGAAATGGTTGGACGGCACGACCACGTCGTAGCCGGTATTACCGGCCAGCAGCTTGCCTTCCAGGGTTTCGTTGGAGTCGAATACATCCTGCACGGGCTTGATGCCCGTGGCTTTCTCGAAGTCCGCGAGTGTGGTCGGGCCGATGTAGTCGGACCAGTTATAGAAGTGCACCGTTGGCGCCGCTTGGACGCTGCATGCCAGCGTCAGGCCCGCGCCGGCCAGCAAGGCCTTGCGGAATACAGAAATAGACAAGTGGGTGGTCCTCACAATCAGTGCCTGGGTAGCGACAATGCTGCCGCACACGCAAAACCGGCGCGCAACTTACCTTCGCAGCTTCGATGCCGCAATGAACAATTGCCTTTCAAAGCCTCTGGGCCGGCATTTACCGGCCCGGAGGTACTGCCACCGGGCTTATTTGCCCGATTTGATCTTGGTCCAGCTGCGGGTGATCACACGCTGTACCGAAGCATCAGGCGCTGCGATCGCGTACAGCTGCTTCTTCACTTCGGCAGGCGGATAGATGCTCGGGTCGCTGGTGATGTCCTTGTCGACCAACGGGGTCGCGGCCTGGTTACCGTTCGGGAAGCGCACGGCGTTGGTGATTTCAGCCATGATTTCCGGCTGCATCAGGAAGTTCATGAACTGGTAGGCAGCGTCTTTATGCTCGGCATCCTTGGGGATGGCGACCATGTCGTAGAAGGTACCGGCGCCTTCTTTCGGAATCACGTAGTCCACTTTGACCTTGTCGCCGGCTTCATGAGCACGGGCCTTGGACTGCTCCAGGTCACCCGAGTAGCCAACGGCCACGCAGATGTTGCCGTTGGCCATGTCGCCAATGTACTTGGACGAGTGGAAGTAGGTGATCGAAGGGCGGATCTTGAGGAACAGGTCCTCGGCAGCCTTCAGGTCTTCTTTCTTGGTGCTGTTGCTCGGCAGGCCCAGGTAGTGCAGCGCGGCCGGCAGCATTTCGGTCGGTGCGTCGAGGAAGCTCACGCCGCAGCTTTTGAGCTTGGCGATGTTCTCTGGCTTGAACACCACGTCCCACGAGTCGATTTTGTCGACACCCAGCGCGGCCTTGACCTTCTCCGGGTTGTAGCCGATGCCGATCGAGCCCCACATGTACGGGAAGGCGTGCTTGTTGTCCTTGTCACTGGCATCGCCCACGGCCTTGAGCAGGTCGGGGTCGAGGTTTTTCCAGTTCGGCAGCTTGGAGCGGTCCAGCTCTTCGTACACACCAGCCTTGATCTGCTTGGCCAGGAAGTTGTTGGACGGCACCACGATGTCGTAGCCCGACTTGCCGGCCAGCAGCTTGGCCTCGAGGGTTTCGTTGCTGTCGAAGACGTCGTACTTGACCTTGATGCCTGTCTGTTTCTCGAACTTGGCGATGGTGTCCGGAGCGATGTAGTCCGACCAGTTGTAGACGTTCAACACCTTGTCTTCAGCCTGAACAGCGGAGGCCATGGCGCCCATCAGGGCGGCGGCCAGCAACGTCTTGCCCATTTTCTTCATGCGTAATGCTCCAGAATTTTTGTTTAGCCTTCCGTTCAGCTGCCAGAACCCACGGTGCAGAGCGTGCGGCGACTGAAACAGTCGCTAGTCTGGCAAGTTACCGGGCCCTGTATCAAGGAAAGCAGGGCCTGGTAACGACTTAATGTCACTTCGCTAGCCTAGCAAACGCTCACCGAATCGCTTCGAGTGTCAGGTCCAGGCATTTGCGCGCCTTTTCCAGCAGCTCATCAATCTCTACATGGCTGATCACCAGCGGCGGCGCGATGATCATGGTGTCACCCACGGCGCGCATGATCAGGCCGTTTTCGAAACAGAAGTTGCGGCAGATCATGCCCACACCCTTGCCTTCGTAACGGCTGCGGGTGGCCTTGTCCTTCACCAGCTCGATCGCGCCGAGCAGGCCCAGGCCGCGTACCTCGCCCACCAGCGGGTGGTCCTGCAGCTCACGCAAACGCTTCTGCAAATACGGTGCCGCTTCCATGCGCGCCTTCTCGACGATGTGCTCGTCGCGCAGGATGCGCAGGTTTTCCAGGCCTACGGCGGCGGCCACCGGGTGGCCCGAATAGGTGAAACCGTGGTTGAACTCACCCCCTTCGCTGATGACCTTGGCGACGCTGTCCCGCACGATCACCCCCCCCATGGGGATGTACCCGGAGGTCAGGCCCTTGGCGATGGTCATCAGGTCGGGCTGCAGCCCGTAGTAGTCGGAACCGAACCACTCGCCGGTCCGGCCAAAACCGCAGATCACTTCGTCGGCGACGAACAGGATGTCGTAACGGGCCAGAATCTCCTTCACTTTCGGCCAGTAGGTCTCAGGCGGGATGATCACGCCGCCGGCCCCCTGGATGGGCTCGGCGATGAAGGCGGCAACGTTGTCCTCGCCGACCTCCAGAATTTTCTGCTCCAGCTGTTCGGCAGCCCACACCCCGAATTCGTCCGCCGTCATGTCGCCGCCTTCGCCGAACCAGTACGGCTGCGGGATGTGCACGATGCCCGGAATCGGCAGGCCACCCTGCTCGTGCATGCCGCTCATGCCACCCAGGCTCGCGCCGGCGACGGTCGAACCGTGGTAACCGTTGATGCGGCTGATTATGGTCTGCTTCTGCGGCTTGCCCTGCAGCGCCCAGTAATGGCGGACCATACGCAGCACTGTGTCGTTGCCTTCGGAGCCGGAGCCGGTGAAGAACACATGGGTCATGCCTTGCGGCGCCACCTCGGTGATCGCCTTGGCCAGCTCCAGCGCCGGCGGGTGGGCGGTCTGGAAGAACAGGTTGTAGTACGGCAGTTCACGCATCTGCTTCTCTGCCGCCTGCACCAGCTCTTCGCGGCCATAGCCCACGGCCACGCACCACAGGCCGGCCATGCCATCGAGAATCTTGTGCCCCTCGCTGTCCCACAAATGCACACCCTGAGCCTTGGTGATGATGCGTGGCCCCCTCTCTTTCAGCTGCTTGTAGTCACTGAAAGGTGCCAGGTGATGCTCCCCGCTCAGGGCTTGCCATTCACGGGTTTGCGGGTTGTTGACGCTCATGGGCTTCTCCGTATTTCGGCCGCCGCGCACCTGCGGCGCCAGGGTTGATCAGACAGCAAACAGCAGGAACTCACGCTCCCAGGAGCTGATTACACGTTTGAAGTTCTCGTGCTCGGCGCGCTTGGTGGCGACATAGCCGGTAATGAATTTCTTGCCCAAGTACTGCACCAGCGCGCGGCTGTTCTCCATGCGCTCCAGGGCATCTTCGATGGTCAGCGGCAGGCGCAGGTTGCGCCGTTCGTAACCACGGCCCTGCACCGGCGCGCTGGCTTCGATACCTTCGACCATGCCGATGTAGCCACACAGGAGGCTGGCGGCGATGGCCAGATAGGGGTTGGCGTCAGCGCCCGGCAGGCGGTTCTCGACCCGGCGGCTCTGCGGGCCGGCATCCGGTACACGCAAACCGACGGTGCGGTTTTCTTCGCCCCACTCCACGTTGACCGGCGCCGATGTGTCGGGCAGGAAGCGGCGGAAGGAATTGACGTTGGGGGCGAACAGCGGCAGCGCCTCGGGTATGAACTTCTGCAAGCCGCCAATGTGGTGCAGGAACAGTTCGCTCATGCTGCCATCTGCATTGCTAAAGATGTTCTTGCCCGTGGCCACGTCGACCACGCTCTGGTGCAGGTGCATGGCACTGCCCGGCTCGCCGGTCATCGGCTTGGCCATGAAGGTGGCCGCCACGTTGTGCTTGAGCGCTGCTTCGCGCATGGTGCGCTTGAACACCAGGATCTGGTCGGCCAGGTGCAGGGCGTCGCCATGACGGAAGTTGATTTCCATCTGCGCCGTGCCGTCTTCGTGGATCAGCGTGTCGAGGTCCAGTTGCTGCAGCTCGCACCAGTCGTACACGTCTTCGAACAACGGGTCGAATTCGTTCGCCGCTTCGATCGAGAACGACTGTCGGCCGGTTTCCGGGCGACCGGAACGGCCTACCGGCGGCTGCAGCGGGAAGTCCGGGTCTTCACTGCGCTTGGTGAGGTAAAACTCCATTTCCGGCGCGACGATCGGCTGCCAGCCTTTGTCGGCGTAGAGCTTGAGCACTTTTTTCAGCACGTTGCGCGGCGACAGTTCGACCGGGTTGCCCTTCTTGTCGTAGGTGTCGTGGATCACCTGCGCGGTGGGCTCGATGGCCCACGGCACGAGGAACACGGCGTTCTCGTCAGGGCGGCAGATCATGTCGATGTCGGCCGGGTCGAGCAATTCGTAATAGATGTCGTCGTCGACGTAGTCGCCGGTCACGGTCTGCAGCAGCACGCTCTCGGGCAGGCGCATGCCCTTTTCGGCAATGAATTTGTTGGTAGGCGAAATCTTGCCGCGCGTGATGCCGGTCAAGTCACTGATCATGCATTCGACTTCGGTGATCTTGTGCTCTTTCAACCAATCGGTGAGCTGGTCGAGGTTGTTACTCATAAATACCTCAGGAGGTAAGGTGGTCCGCGACTTGATTCTGGATGGAGAAGATTGCTAAAGCAAAAACCCCCGCGCAGAGCCACAGTGGATACACTGAAATCAGCTGTATCCGAAATGAGTTCAAAAGGCAGGAAGATGAAACGAAGGGCGGCAAGCCGCTGCGAGGGCAGGTCCGGGAACGCCAAACGTCAATTATTGCGGCCAGGGCGGCAGCAACAGCGACGCAGCTTGCATGAACGGCGGAGGTACCCGATGGCACTGTGCACGCAGTGCTTTCAGGTCGCGGCAAGCGGACCATGTGACCCTCGTATTATTGTGTTCTGGGTTGAGACCGAGCTTAGCCTTGTTCATTTTTTTACACAACACCCGCGTAAAAAATAAAACACGGCACGCTTGAGATAGCTCTTTACCGGGGAAATAGCGGATAATGCCATGCCCCGATTTGCAGCAAATCTGCCGTAGATGGGCCATTTCAGGGCATCATGGGGTTGGCTTGACATCAGTATGGCTTTTCGGTTGACTGGTCTTGCAAGCCCCCCTTGATTGATATTTTTAACAACAAAGGTGTTGCATCATGTCGGTACCCCCGCGTGCCGTTCAGCTTAACGAAGCGAACGCGTTCCTTAAGGAACATCCTGAGGTTCTCTACGTTGACCTTCTGATTGCAGATATGAATGGTGTGGTGCGCGGCAAGCGCATAGAGCGCACCAGCCTCCACAAGGTTTACGAGAAAGGCATCAACTTGCCGGCCTCCCTCTTCGCCCTCGACATCAACGGCTCCACCGTCGAAAGCACTGGCCTGGGCCTGGATATCGGCGATGCCGACCGCATCTGCTATCCGATCCCAGACACACTCTGTAACGAACCGTGGCAAAAGCGCCCCACTGCTCAGCTGCTGATGACCATGCACGAGCTGGAAGGCGAGCCGTTCTTCGCCGACCCGCGCGAAGTGCTGCGCCAGGTGGTGAGCAAGTTCACCGACATGGGCCTGACCATCTGCGCCGCGTTCGAGCTGGAGTTCTACCTGATCGACCAGGAGAACGTGAACGGCCGCCCACAGCCACCGCGCTCACCAATCTCGGGCAAACGCCCGCAGTCGACCCAGGTGTACCTGATCGACGACCTCGACGAATATGCCGACTGCCTGCAGGACATCCTCGAAGGCGCAAAGGAACAAGGCATCCCGGCCGACGCCATCGTCAAGGAAAGCGCCCCGGCGCAGTTCGAAGTCAACCTGCACCACGTGCCAGACCCGCTCAAGGCCTGCGACTACGCGGTACTGCTCAAGCGCTTGATCAAGAACATTGCGTACGACCATGAAATGGACACCACCTTCATGGCCAAGCCCTACCCGGGCCAGGCAGGCAACGGCCTGCATGTACACATTTCCGTGCTGGACAAAGATGGCAACAACATCTTCACCAGCGAGGATCCCGAGCAGAACGCCGCGCTACGTCACGCTGTCGGCGGTGTGCTCGAGACCCTGCCAGCGTCCATGGCGTTCCTCTGCCCGAACGTCAACTCCTACCGCCGCTTCGGTGCGCAGTTCTACGTACCGAACGCGCCAAGCTGGGGCCTGGACAACCGTACCGTGGCGTTGCGCGTACCGACCGGCTCGGCCGATGCTGTGCGCATCGAGCACCGCGTAGCCGGTGCCGACGCCAACCCGTACCTGATGATGGCTGCCGTGCTGGCGGGCGTGCACCATGGCCTGACCAACCAGATCGAGCCAGGTGCGCCGATCGAAGGCAACTCGTACGAGCAACTTGAGCAGAGCTTGCCGAACAACCTGCGCGATGCCCTGCGTGAGCTGGACGACAGCGAGATTCTGAACAAGTACATCGATCCGAAGTACATCGACATCTTCGTCGCGTGCAAGGAGAGCGAGCTGGAGGAGTTCGAACACTCGATCTCCGACCTCGAGTACAACTGGTACCTGCATACCGTGTAAACAAAACGCCGCCGCCAAGATGTTCTGTACACGCTGAGATTGCCGGGGCGGCTTTGCGGCCCTATCGCCGGCAAGCCAGCTCCCACAGGGATCGCCTTAGGGCTGACAGGTGTTTGCCACAAGGGATGGCAGCGCCTGTTGGAGCGAGCGCCGCCCGCGCGGCGCATCGCGAGCTGCGCTCGCTCCTACGTTTGTTTCGGGCCAATTATTCCTGTGGG
>NZ_RHQO01000086.1:0-16440 GCF_003935475.1 Pseudomonas sp. p99-361
CGGGCGGCGCTCGCTCTAACAGGCGCTGCCATACCTTGTGGCAAACACCTGTCAGCCCTAAGGCGATCCCTGTGGGCGCTGGCTTGCCGGCGATGGGCCGCAGCGCGGCCCCGGCCAACTCAGGTCAGGAAGCGGTACTGGCCGTACCCTGCACGTTTTTGGGTGCCAACCGGAACACGTGGTACAGCACGGTCAGCAGCACCAGGAATGCCGGGCCGATGTACAGCGCCACCCGGGTGTCCTCGAAGTACGCCATCAGCCCCACCACCAGCACCAGGAACGCCAATGCCAGGTAAGAGCTCAGCGGCCACAACCACATGCGGTACTTCAGCCCCTGGCGCTCGGCAGGGGTAAGGCCGGCACGGAATTTCAACTGCGCCAGCAGGATCATCACCCAGGTCCAGATTGCGCCAAAGGTGGCAATCGACGTCACCCAGACGAAGACCTTCTCCGGCACCAGGTAGTTGGCCAGCACACCCAGCAGCAGCGCGCCGATGGACAGCAGCAGCGCATTGCGCGGTACCCCGTTGTTCGAGGTACGGGCGAAGGCCGCCGGGGCCTGGCCGTTCTGCGCCAGGCTATAGAGCATGCGCCCGGTGCTGAAGATGCCGCCATTGCATGAGGACAGCGCCGCAGTGATGACCACGAAGTTGATGATGCCCGCGGCGGTCTTGATGCCCAGGCGCTCGAAGGTCATGACGAACGGGCTGCCCTGGCTGCCAATTTCGTTCCACGGGTAGATCGACAGAATCACGAACAACGCACCGACATAGAACAGCAGGATGCGCCAGAACACCGAGCCGATGGCCTGCGGAATGGTTCTTTGCGGGTTACGGGCTTCACCGGCAGTCAAACCGATCATTTCCACGCCCAGGTAGGCGAACATCACCATCTGCAGCGACATCAGCACGCCGGTCACGCCATTGGGCATGAAGCCGCCGTTGCTCCACAGGTTGGCGATGCCCACGGCCAAACCGTCATTGCCCAGGCCGAAGGCAATGATGCCGACCCCGCCCAGCACCATGGCGATGATGGTGACGATCTTGATCAGGGCGAACCAGAACTCGAATTCGCCGAAGGCCTTGACCGCTACCAGGTTGACCGCCCCCATGCTGCCCAGCGCCGCCAGGGCCCAGATCCAGCGGGGCACGTCGGGGAACCAGATCCCCATGTAGATGGCTACCGCGGTAATTTCCGCAACACAGGTCACCAGCCACAGGAACCAGTAGTTCCAGCCAGTGAGAAAGCCCGCCAGCGGGCCGAGGTAGTCCTGCGCATAGCGGCTGAACGAGCCGGCGACAGGGTTGTGCACGGCCATTTCACCAAGGGCGCGCATGATCACCAGAATGGCCAGGCCACCAATGATGTAGGACAGCATGATGGCCGGGCCGGCCATTTCGATGGCCTTGGCCGAGCCTAGGAAAAGACCGACACCGATACAGGCGCCCAGCGCCATCAGACGGATATGCCGTTCGCCCAGTTCACGCTTGAGCGGGCCGCCTTGGGTGGGCTGGCCATGGGCAGGGTGGTTGCCGACTGGCATAGCGATTCAACCTCATTTTGTTATTGGATTTGCCTCCGTGCAGCACCCGCCACGCCGGTAGGCGTGGCCTTGGCTTGCCAAGCTGGCCTCTTGGGCCGGCCTGCGTGCCGGGTCAGCGCAACCCGGCAGGGCGAAGGGGCGAGCAGTATAGGAAGACCGCTGAAGGGGTTTTCGCTGTATATCCATGAATAATCAGCGAGTTCTCCGGAGCCCCCGGTACCTTGATCAGCGCCGACAAATGTTTCCGCCTACCCGCTCACCGTCTAAGCTTCAGGCAAGCAAGACGAAAATACCTGGCCGGATTGAAGACTATGGGCGCACTGTGGCAATCGGAACCAAGCAGGACGGAAGCACCCGAGACACCGCCGGCCGAGACGCCACAACGCAAGCCCCCCCGGCAGCGTCGGCTATGGTGGCGGCTGATCATCCTCATCGTGCTGGTGGCGCTGGTGGCTGTCGGCTTCGCCGCCTACGACGAATTTCGCACGTCCGAGTTGCAGTCGCGGGAATTCAGCAAGCTCGCCAGCACCCTCACCTACTCGCTGCAGCCCGGCCCCAGCGACGCCATCGTCTACCCCGGTGACGGGCCGTTCGACAAACGCCTGGGCTACAGTGCCCTGGGTGAATTTCTGCCGCGCCTGCTCAAGCGCGACTACCTGATCAGCGAACAGGTCAGGTTTTCCCCGGCGTTGATGAACTACGTCGAGCATGGGCTGTTCGTGCCCTATATCGAGAAGATCCAGGCGGGCCTGTCGATCACCGACTGCCGTGGCGACATGCTCTACCAGTATAACTACCCGCAGCACCTGTACCCTGACTTCGCTGCCATCCCGCCCGTGATGGTCAATAGCCTGCTGTTCATCGAGAACCGCGACCTGCTTGACACCCAAGACCCGCGCAACAACCCGGCCGTGGACTGGCCGCGCTTCGCCAAGGCCGCCTATAGCCAGGTGGCCAAGTACCTGGCGCTGCCCGGCCAGTCGGCGGGTGGCAGCACCCTGGCCACGCAACTGGAAAAGTATCGCCACTCCCCAGATGGCCTGACCGTGTCGGGGGCCGAGAAGATCCGCCAGATGATTTCGGCCAGCGTGCGCGCGTACCAGGGCGGCCCCGACACCACCGAGGCCCGCCAGCGCATCGTGCGTGACTACCTCAATAGCGTGCCACTGTCGGCCGTGCCTGGGCACGGCGAGGTACACGGCATGGCCGAGGGGCTGCGGGTGTGGTACGGCGCCGATTTCGACCAGGTCAACCAGGCGCTGACGTCCACCGCCACTGACCCGCAAAGCATGGCGGCGCGTGGCCTGGCCCTGCGCCAGGTGCTGTCGCTGATGATCGCCCAGCGGCGGCCCTCGCATTACTTGTCCAAAGGCCGGGTGGAACTGGCCGAGCTGACCGACTCGCACATCCGCGTGCTGGCCGCCAACAAGGTCATCGAACAGCCACTGGCCGAGGCAGCGCTGGCCAGCAAGGCGGTGTACCGCGACTGGGTGGCGCAACCGACCATCGTGCCCATCGTCACCAACAAGGGTATCAGCCTGGCGCGCAACCGCCTGGCGGCCATGCTCAACCGCCCGCTGTACGACCTCGACCGCCTCGATGTATCGGCTACCAGCACCCTGCAGGCTGACCTGCAATTGCAGGTCAGCCAATACCTGAAAAACCTTGCCGACCCGGCTTTCGCTGCGCAGATCGGCCTGATCGGCGAGCGCCTGCTCACCGCCAAGACCACCGACCAGGTGAGCTACAGCTTCACCCTGTTCGAACGCACCGCCGATGGCTCGCGGGTCAGGGTGCAGACCGACAGTACCGACCAGCCATTCGACATCAACGAAGGCAGCAAGCTGGAGCTGGGCTCCACGGCGAAGTTGCGGGTACTGACGACCTACCTGGAGATCATTGCCGAACTGCACGACAAGTATGCCGGCAAGCCTGTCGCCGAGCTGAAGAAGGTCGACGTCGCCGAGCTTGACCGCATCACCCAATGGTCACTGGATTGGCTGGCGCAGAACAGCAAGAACCAGAGCCTGGATGCCATGCTCGACGCCGCCCTGGAGCGCAAGTACTCGGCCAGCACCGGCGAGGCGTTTTTCACCGGCGGCGGCATGCATGTGTTCAACAACTTCCGCAAGGAAGACAACAGCCGCAACCCCACGCTCAAGGATGCCCTGCGCGAGTCGATCAACTTGCCCTTCATCCGCCTGATGCGCGACCTGGTGCGCTATGTGACCTACCAGCAGCCCTACAACCGCGTACCGCTGCTCAAGGATGACGCCGACCCGCGTCGCCAGGAATACCTGGCGCGCTTTGCCGACAAGGAAGGCACCAACTACCTGATGCGCTTCTGGAAGAAATACCAGCGCAAGACCTCGCAACAGCGCCTGGATACCTTCCTCGACAGCATGCGCGTGACCCCGCAACGGTTGGCCGCCGTGCACCGCTACCTGTTCCCCGAAGCGGGCCAGCAAACGTTCAATGCCTTTGTCCGCGCCCACCTCAAGGGGGACAAGAGCGCCCTGGGCAAACTCAGCGATGGCCGCCTGGCCGAGATGTACGAAGCCTATGGCCCGGGCAAGTACGACCTGCCCGACCAGGGTTACATTGCCAAGGTCCACCCCTTGGACCTGTGGCTGCTCGGCTACCTGCTGAAGAACCCCAGTTCGACCTTGAGCGAGATGGTCAACGCCAGCCGCTTCGAGCGCCAGGAGGTCTACGGCTGGCTGTTCAAGAGCCGCCACCAGGGCGCTCGCGACAGCCGCATTCGCACCATGGTGGAAATCGAAGCGTTCCTCGACATCCACCAGCGCTGGAAGCGCGTGGGCTACCCGTTCGACCACCTGGTGCCGTCGCTGGCGACCGCCATCGGCAGCTCGGGCGACCGCCCTGCCGCCCTCTCGGAGCTGGTCGGGATCATCCAGAACGATGGCATTCGCCTGCCTACACTGCGCATCGACACCCTGCATTTTGCCGCCAACACCCCCTACGAGACCAAACTGATCAGCGACCCGGACCGGGGGGTGCGGATTCTGCAGGTCGAGGTGGCACGCGCCCTCAAAGGCGCCATGTCGCAGGTGGTCGATGCCGGCACCGCCCGGCGCATTTCCGGCAGTTTCAAGCTGCAGGACGGCACGCCCCTGGTAATGGGTGGCAAAACCGGTACCGGTGACAACCGCATCGAAAGCTTTGGCGCCGGCGGCCGGCTGATCGGCTCGCGGTCGCTCAACCGTACCGCCACCTTCGTGTTCTTCCTGGGTGAGAACCACTTCGGCACCTTGACCGCGTTCGTGCCAGGGCGTTCGGCAGAGGCATTCAAGTTCACTTCGGCGCTGCCGGTGCAGGTACTCAAGGGCATGGCACCGATCCTCATGCCATACCTGCAGCCGGGCAATCCGAACGCGTGCAAGCCCCCGGAAGTGGCCGCGAACTCGACCACGAAAGCGGACGAATCGAACAATTAGATGAGAATCATCAGCAATTAAGGGCTTGTCTTTAGATATATCTTGAGTAATATCTTACGATATATCGCAAAGAAGGAGCCCCTATTCCCATGCGTGAACATACCCCCCATGACCCCTTCGAACGGCGCCCCGGGCGCGGCGAACGCGGCCCCCGTGTATTTGCCCCAGGTGACCTCAAGTTGCTGATGCTCGACTTGCTCGCAAGCCAGCCCGGCCATGGCTACGACCTGATCCGCCAGATCGAGAACCTGTTCGAAGGCAGTTACAGCCCGAGCCCCGGAGTGATCTACCCCACGCTGAATTTTCTTGAAGAAGCCGAGCTGATCAGCGGCCAGGTGCAGGGCAGCAAGCGCCTGTATGCCATCACCGAGGCCGGCCGCCGTGCACTGGCGGACCAGGCGGTGGCGCTGGACGGCGTGCGCATGCGCATCGAAGTCAGCAAGCGCGCCTTGCGCGGCCACGACCGCCCGCCTGAAATTCACGAAGCGGTGGGCAACCTGCGCCATGCGCTGCACATGCACAGCGGCCGCTGGACACCTGAAGAAATCGATAGGGTTCGCGACCTGCTCAACCACACCGCCACGGCCATCGCTTCCGGGCCGGCCGACGCTGCTACGGAGACGCCCCATGACTAACAGCATTCACCGCGTCAACCACGAGATTCGCCAGCGCCGCCTGCAGGTGCTGCGGGTCACCGAGCTGACCCCGCGCATGCGCCGCATCACCCTCGGCGGTGCCGAACTGCAAGGCTTCACCAGCTTGGGCAGCGACGACCACATCAAGCTGCTGTTCGGCGAAACCCCTGAGCAGCAACAGGCCATCGAGGCCCGCAAGCTGGGCAAGGACAGTGGCGTACGGCCCACCATGCGTGAATACACGCCACGGCGCATAGACCTGGTGGCCAACGAGTTGGACATCGACTTCGTCCTGCATGGCGACGGCCCTGCCGCCACGTGGGCGGCGCAGGCCGCGGTCGGGCAAACCCTGAATATCGCCGGGCCACGCGCTTCACTGGTGGTGCCGGATGTGTTCGACAGCTACTTGCTGATCGGCGATGAAACGGCCATCCCGGCAATCGGCAGGCGGCTCGAGGAGCTGCCCGCTGGCCGCCAGGTGCTGGCGGTGATCCAGATCGAGGATGAGCAGGAGCGCCAGCCGCTGCCGAGCAAGGCGCAGGTCGAGGTGATCTGGGTACGCCGCCACGAGGAAGACCTGCTGCCATTGGTGCAGAACCTGACCTTGCCGCAAGGCCGGTTGTACGCCTGGGTAGCGCTGGAAAAAACCCTGACCCGCCAGGCCAAGGCGCTGCTGCTGGAAAAAGGCGTGCCCGAGGATGCTTTGAAAGCCGCGGCTTACTGGCGGGCCGACGGGGCTGGGGACGACGAATAATCGGCTTCAGCCTGTTACGGCCTCTTCGCGGGCAAGCCCGCTCCCACAGGTACATCACCAGCCTTGGAGACGGTGGTATTCCTGTAGGAGCGGGCTTGCCCGCGAAGAGGCCGGCACAGGCTAAGCAAACTTTTGCGCCCCACGCCAACGATCCAGCCCCAGCAACACCAGCCCGATCCCCCAGAACCCCGCCAGCACGCCCAGGGCATTGAGCAGCACTTGCCCGTACCCCAGCCTCGCCACATCGATGAACGGGTAGGCGTACAGGCCTATCTCGCTACCCCGCCACAAGGCGTAGCCAAAGTATACGGCCGGGTAGAGTGCCCACAGCGCCAGGTGCCGCAGACGCAAATGGCCCTTGGGCACCTCACACCACCAGTACAAGGCGTACAGCGCCGGCATCACATCGTGCAGCAACTCGTCGGCCAGCCATTGCCAGCCCTCTGGCTGCCACAAGTGGCGCAGCAACACGCTGTAGGCCAGCGCTACCAGCACAATGCTCGCGGCCACCGCGGAACTCACCGACGGCGACAGAAAAAAATGCCTGGCCCGGCCTTCGCGGCCAAACGCCGCATAACTGAGCACCGTGGCCACCAAGGTGTTGGTCAACACCGTGAAATAGCCAAACACGTTGATCAGGCCGCCGATCAGGCTGGCCTGCTCCTGCCAACGCGCCAGCAGTACCAGGTACACCTGCACGGTCAGGCCGAACCAGCCCAGCACCGCCATGCCGGTCAGCCAAGGTCGCCGCAGCACGTTCAGGCCTGACGCTGCAGCTTCACGTACAACTGCTCGACCTTTTCCCGCGCCCAAGGGGTTTTACGCAAGAAGGTCAGGCTCGACTTGATCGTCGGGTTGCTCCTGAAGCAACGCACGTCAATGCGTTCGGCCAAGCCCTGCCATTGGTAATGCGCCACTAGCTCGGTAAGGATCTGTTCGAGGGTCTTGCCGTGCAGCGCGTTGTGTTGGGCCGTGCTCATGCTGTACTCCGTGGGAAAGATGCGCACCTTACACGAGTGTAGTGGCGGGTGGGATCCGGCGAGGCCGCAGAAAAACGCTGGCCAGGGAAGAAACCTCTGTGCTGAAATAGTTATGTTATGTTGTAACACTATATGAGCATCTGCCAAGGAACGTCCCACTCTCATGTTGTCTGCACCGCTTCGCCTCTCCCCCCTTGCCGTCGCGCTCTGGCTGGCCGCTTCGCCCAGCCACGCGGTGGAACTTGAACCCCAGGTGATCACGGCCAACCCGCTGGGCAACCGCCAACTGGCCGCGCCCAGCACCGTGCTCGAAGGCGACAACCTGCTGCAACAGCAGCACGGCAGCCTCGGTGAAACCCTGAACAAACAGCCCGGTGTCGCCTCGACCTGGTTCGGCCCTGGCGCCAGCCGCCCGGTCATTCGTGGCCTGGATGGCGACCGCATTCGCATCCTGCGCAACGGCGTAGGCGCCCTGGATGCCTCCTCGCTGTCCTACGACCATGCCGTGCCGCTGGACCCGGTGACCGTCGATCGTGTCGAAATCGTGCGCGGCCCTGCCGCACTGCTGTACGGCGGCAACGCCATTGGTGGCGTGGTCAACACCTTTGACAACCGCATCCCGGACGCCCCCATCGAGGGCATTCACGGCGCCGGTGAACTGCGTTACGGTGGCGCCGACACCACCCGCAGCAGCGCCGGCAAGCTAGAAGCCGGCGATGGCACATTCGCCCTGCACCTGGATGCCAACAGCCGTCAGTTCAATGACCTGCGCATCCCTGGCTACGCCCGTAGCGCGAAAGTGCGCGATGCCGAAGAGCCCGGCAGCAAGCACCGCCTGGAAAACAGCGATGGCCGCCAGGATGGCGGCGCCATCGGCGGTGCCTACCACTGGGACCACGGTTACGCCGGCCTGTCGTACAGCCGCTACGACAGCAACTACGGCTCGGTGGCCGAATCCGGCGTGCGCCTGGACATGAAACAGGACCACTACGCCTTCGCCTCCGAACTGCGCGACCTCGACGGCCCGTTCAGCTCGGTCAAGGTCGATGCCGGCTACACCGACTACGAACACAGCGAAATAGAGGAAGGCGAGGTTCACACCACGTTCAAGAACAAAGGCTACGAAGCGCGTATCGAAGCCCGCCACCAGCCGCTCGGGCCTGTGGAGGGCGTGATCGGTGCGCAAGTCAGCCGCAACGAATTCTCTGCCCTGGGCGAAGAGGCCTTCGTGCCGCACACCGATACCGACAGCCTGGCGTTGTTCATGCTCGAACAGTGGCAAGCGACCGAGCGCCTGAACCTGAGCCTGGGCGCACGCATGGAACACACCCGCGTGGCCCCGGATGCCAAAGGCAACGAGAACTTCGTCGACGCCAACAGCGCCAGCAGCTTCAATGCGTTCAGCCTGTCATCGGGCGCGGTGTACCAGCTCGACCCGGTCTGGTCGCTGGCGGCCAACCTTGGCTATACCGAACGCGCCCCGACCTTCTACGAGCTGTATGCCAATGGCGCCCACGTCGCCACCGGTGCCTATGAAGTCGGTGATGCCAGCCTGAACAAGGAAAAGGCCATTTCCGCCGACCTGGCGTTACGCTTCGACAACGGTACGCACAAGGGCAGCGTCGGGCTGTTCTACAGCCACTTCCGCAATTACATCGGCCTGATCGGCACCGGCAACCTGCGCGAAGGCGGGCATGATCACGACCACGACGAAGCTGACCATGATCACGACGACGGTTTCCCGGAGTACCAGTACCAAGGTGTGCGGGCACGCTTCTACGGCATCGAGGCCCAGGACCGCTGGCAGCTGGTCGAGAACCGTTATGGCAGCTTTGCCCTGGAATTGTCGGGTGACTACACCCGGGCCAAGAACCTTGACAGCGGCGAGCCGCTGCCCCGTATTGCGCCGCTACGCCTGAACAGTGGCCTGGTCTGGGAGCTGGACCGCTGGCAGGCCCGGGTGGACGTGCAGCACGCCGCCTCTCAGCACCGCAAGCCGGCCAACGAAAGCAGCACCGATGGCTATACCACCCTGGGGGCCAGCGTTGGCTACCGCTTCGACGTTGGCCAGAGCCAGTGGCTGGCGTTCGTGCGCGGTGAGAACCTGACCGACCAGACCGTGCGCTATGCCAGTTCGATTCTGCGCGATATCGCGCCAGCACCGGGGCGCAGTGTGGAAGTGGGCCTGCGTACCACCTTCTGAAATGGTGGGGGCGCTTTGCGCCCCAATCGCCGGCAAGCCATTTCCTACACGTACTGCGCCACACCTGGGTAGGCGCAGGAACTGCGCAGAGCAGAGCCCTACGGACATTATTACCAATTGAACAATAATGACCTGCGACAATTTGTCTTTTTTTCTGACGCCTTCCCCTATATCCTCCCCGCCGCAAGCTGAAACGCTTCACTGAACTCCCACGTTGCCACATCCATCGAAGGCCTCGCCTTTCGATGCGCTTGCCGTTTTTTTAATAATCAGAAGATAGCGCTATCTCATGCTCCAACTGCCCAAAACCTGTTACATAGGCGTCGCCCTTGCTGCCTTGGCGACCCCCACCTGCGCCAGCGAAATGTTCGCCAACGACTCCGGGTGGATGCTCGGCGACTGGGGCGGCACCCGCACCCGGCTGCTTGAACAAGGCTACGACTTCACTCTCGGCTACACCGGCGAGATGGGCAGCAACCTGCACGGTGGCTACGACCATGATCGCACCGCGCGCTACAGCGACCAGTTCACCTTTGGCAGCCACCTGGACCTGGACAAGATCCTTGGCTGGCACGACACCGAAGTGCAACTGACCATAACCGAGCGCCACGGCGACAACATCAGCAACGACCGCATCAATGACCCACGCGTGGGTGGGTTTACCTCGGCCCAGGAAGTATGGGGCCGCGGTGAAACCTGGCGGCTGACGCAAATGTGGATCAAGCAGAAGTACTTCGACGGCGCACTGGACGTGAAATTCGGCCGTTTCGGCGAAGGCGAGGACTTCAACAGTTTCCCCTGTGACTTCCAGAACCTGGCCTTCTGCGGCTCGCAGGTGGGCAACTGGGTGGGTGGCGTCTGGTACAACTGGCCGGTCAGCCAATGGGCCCTGCGCGTGCGCTACAACCTCAGCCCCACGTTGTACGCGCAGGTTGGCGTGTTCGAACAGAACCCGTCCAACCTCGAGTCAGGTAACGGCTTCAAGCTCAGTGGCAGCGGCACCCAAGGTGCGGTCATGCCAGTCGAACTGGTATGGAGCCCGCGCGTCAAAGGCCTGAAAGGGGAATATCGCGCCGGCTACTACTACAGTAATGCCAAGGCACACGATGTTCTCAAGGACAGCAACGGCCAGCCGGCAGCCCTGAGCGGCGGCGCCTACCGCAGCAGCTCAAGCAAGCATGGCGTGTGGCTCGGCGCCCAACAGCAGGTGACTGCACTGGCCTCCGACCATTCGCGTGGCCTGAGCCTGTTCGCCAACGCAACGATGCACGACAAGAAAACCAATGTCATCGACAACTATGTTCAGGCAGGACTGGTATTCAAAGGGCCTTTCGATGCCCGCGCCAAGGACGACATCGGCTTCGCCCTCGCCCGCGTGCACGTCAACTCTGGCTACCGCAAGAACGCCCGCCTGGCCAACCAGGCAGCCGGCCTTGACGATTACGACAACCCCGGCTTCCTGCCTGTGCAAGACACGGAATACAGCGCCGAGCTGTACTACGGCATTCATGTGGCCAACTGGCTCACGGTCCGCCCGAACCTGCAGTACATCCGCCACCCCGGCGGCGTGTCGCAAGTCGATGGCGCCCTGGTCGGTGGCCTGAAGATCCAAAGCAGTTTCTGAATTTTTTTGACGTGACGGAGAACCTGAAATGAGCACTGAAGGTGCCAACACTGGAAGCCGCTGGCTACCGCGCCTGATTGGCGCGCTGCTGTTGCTGATGGGCCTGGCCCTGCTGGCCGGCGGCATCAAGTTGAGCCAGCTGGGCGGCTCGCTGTACTACCTTGTTGCCGGTATCGGCTTTGCCTTGTCGGGCATTCTGCTGCTGGCCCAACGGCGCATCGCCTTGGGCCTGTACGGCCTGGTGCTGCTAGGCAGCACGGTGTGGGCCTTGCTCGAAGTCGGCCTGGACTGGTGGCAACTGGTGCCGCGCCTGGCCATCTGGTTCGCCATCGGCGTGGTCCTGCTGCTACCGTGGGCACGCCGCCCGCTGATCGGCCCGGCCAGCACTGCCAACACGGCGGTGCTCAGCGTGGCCGTGGTGGCCGCAGGCGCCTGCGCCCTGGGCAGCCAGTTCACCCACCCGGGTGAGGTGTTTGGCGAACTGGGCCGCGACAGCAGCGAGATGGCCAGCGCCGCGCCGAGCATGCCGGACGGCGAATGGCAGGCTTATGGCCGTACCGAGCATGGCGACCGCTATTCGCCACTGCGCCAGATCACCCCGCAGAACGCCTACCGCCTGGAAGAAGCCTGGCGCATCCGCACCGGTGACCTGCCGACCGAGAACGACCCGGTCGAGCTGACCAACCAGAACACCCCGCTGAAAGTCAACGGTATGCTGTATGCCTGCACCGCGCATAGCCGCCTGCTGGCACTCGACCCGGACACCGGCGCGGAAATCTGGCGCTATGACCCGCAGGTGAAGAGCCCCACCGGCACCTTCAAAGGCTTTGCCCACATGACCTGCCGCGGGGTTTCGTATTATGACGAGAACCGCTACGTCAGCCGCGACGGCAGCCCGGCCCCGAAAATCAGCGACGCCGGCCAAGCCGTGGCGCAGGCCTGCCCGCGCCGCCTGTATCTGCCCACCGCAGATGCGCGCCTGATCGCCATCAACGCCGACAACGGCAAGGTCTGCGAAGGCTTCGCCAACCAGGGTGTGATCGACCTGACAACCGGCATCGGCCCGTTCACCGCCGGCGGCTATTACTCCACCTCGCCCGCGGCCGTTACCCGCGACCTGGTGATCATCGGCGGCCATGTCACCGACAACGAGTCCACCAACGAGCCGTCTGGCGTTATCCGCGCCTACGACGTGCACGACGGCCACCTGGTGTGGAACTGGGACAGCAACAACCCGGAAGACACCAAGCCGTTGGCCCCTGGCAAGATGTACAGCCGCAACTCGGCCAACATGTGGTCGATCGCCAGTGTCGACGAAGACCTCGGCATGATCTACCTGCCGCTGGGTAACCAGACCCCAGACCAGTGGGGCGCTGACCGCACCCCAGGCGCCGAGAAGTACAGCGCAGGTGTGGTAGCCCTGGACCTTGCGACCGGCAAGGCCCGCTGGAACTACCAGTTCACCCACCACGACCTGTGGGACATGGACGTCGGCAGCCAGCCGACCCTGGTGCACCTGAAGACCGACGATGGCGTGAAACCGGCGATCATCGTGCCGACCAAGCAGGGTAGCCTGTATGTGCTCGACCGCCGCGACGGTACGCCAATCGTGCCGATCCGTGAAATCCCCACCCCGCAAGGTGCGGTGAAAGGCGACCACACTTCGCCGACCCAGGCCCGTTCCGACCTCAACCTGCTGGGCCCGGAACTGACCGAACAAGCCATGTGGGGCGCCACCCCGTTCGACCAGATGCTGTGCCGCATCCAGTTCCGCGAACTGCGCTACGAGGGCCAGTACACCCCACCGTCCGAGCAGGGCTCGCTGGTCTACCCAGGCAACGTAGGCGTGTTCAACTGGGGCAGCGTATCGGTCGACCCGGTGCGCCAGTTGCTGTTCACCTCGCCCAACTACATGGCATTCGTGTCGAAGATGGTGCCGCGTGAACAGGTTGCCGAGGGCAGCAAGCGCGAAAGCGAAACCAGCGGCGTGCAGCCGAACACCGGTGCCCCGTATGCCGTGACCATGCACCCGTTCATGTCGCCCCTGGGCGTGCCGTGCCAGGCCCCGGCCTGGGGCTACGTCGCCGCCATCGACCTGTTCACCAACAAAGTCGTATGGAAGCACAAGAACGGCACCACCCGTGACAGCACACCCGTGCCGATCGGCCTGCCGGTTGGCGTGCCGAGCATGGGCGGCTCGATCGTGACCGCAGGCGGCGTCGGTTTCCTCAGCGGGACCCTCGACCAGTACCTGCGCGCCTACGATGTGAACAACGGCAAGGAACTGTGGAAAGCCCGCCTGCCAGCGGGTGGCCAAGCCACCCCGATGACCTACACCGGCAAGGACGGCAAGCAATATGTGCTTGTGACCGCGGGCGGGCATGGCTCGCTGGGTACGCGGATGGGCGATTACATCATCGCTTACAAATTGGCTGAATAAGCTGCAAGTCACAAGCTACAAGCCGCAAGTAAAAGCGGGGCCAATGCGGTCCCGCTTTTTTCTTGTAGCTTGTAGCTTGCAGCTTGCAGCTTGCAGCTTGAAACTTGAAACCCAATCCCCTGCGCCCCATCTAAGCACCATAGTCATTCACGCAGGTGCCCCATGAGCGACCAGCAGGATTTCCCGGAACACCCCGACGAACACAGCGAAGTCGAGCACACCACCCCCCAGGCCCAAGCCGGCCACGCCCTCGCCCTGCCCGGCCAACAACTGCCGGACAAGGTCTATGTGATTCCGATCCACAACCGCCCGTTCTTCCCGGCCCAGGTACTGCCTGTGATCGTCAACGAAGAGCCCTGGGCGGAAACCCTTGATCTGGTCGCCAAGTCCCCTGACCACTGCCTGGCCCTGTTCTTCATGGACACGCCGGCAGAAGACCACCGCCACTTCGATACCTCGGCATTGCCGCAATACGGCACGCTGGTCAAGGTGCACCATGCCAGCCGTGAAAACGGCAAGCTGCAGTTCGTGGCCCAAGGCCTGACCCGGGTGCGTATCCGTACCTGGCTCAAGCATCACCGCCCGCCCTATCTAGTCGAAGTGGAATACCCGCGCCAGCCCGCCGAGCCTACCGACGAGGTCAAGGCCTACGGTATGGCCCTGATCAACGCGATCAAGGAACTGCTGCCGCTCAACCCGCTTTACAGCGAAGAGCTGAAGAACTACCTCAACCGCTTCAGCCCTAACGACCCGTCGCCGCTCACCGACTTCGCCGCCGCGCTGACCTCGGCCACCGGCGGCCAGTTGCAGGAAGTGCTGGACTGCGTGCCCATGCTCAAGCGCATGGAAAAAGTGCTGCCCATGTTGCGCAAGGAGGTCGAAGTCGCCCGCCTGCAAAACGAGATTTCGGCCGAGGTGAACCGCCAGATTGGCGAGCATCAGCGCGAGTTTTTCCTCAAGGAACAGCTCAAGGTCATTCAGCAGGAGCTGGGCCTGACCAAGGACGACCGCAGTGCCGACCTGGAGCAGTTCGAGCAGCGCCTGGAAGGCAAGACCCTGCCCGAGCAGGCGCGCAAACGCATCGATGAAGAAATGGGCAAACTGGCCATTCTGGAAACCGGTTCGCCCGAATACGCCGTTACCCGCAACTACCTGGAATGGGCCACTGCCCTGCCATGGGGCATCCACGGCAAGGACAAGCTCGACCTCAAGCACGCGCGCAAGGTACTCGACCAGCACCATGCAGGCCTCGACGACATCAAGGAACGCATCCTCGAGTTCCTCGCCGTTGGCGCCTGGAAGGGCGAGATCAGCGGCTCGATTGTGCTGCTGGTAGGCCCGCCCGGCGTGGGCAAGACCAGTATCGGCAAGTCGATTGCCGAGTCGCTCGGCCGACCGTTCTACCGCTTCAGCGTCGGCGGCATGCGTGACGAGGCCGAGATCAAGGGCCACCGCCGCACCTACATCGGCGCCCAACCCGGCAAGCTGGTGCAGGCGTTGAAGGATGTCGAAGTGATGAACCCGGTCATCATGCTCGACGAGATCGACAAAATGGGCCAGAGCTACCAAGGCGACCCGGCCTCGGCGCTGCTGGAAACCCTCGACCCGGAACAGAACGTCGACTTCCTCGACCACTACCTGGACTTGCGACTGGACCTGTCGAAAGTGCTCTTCGTGTGCACCGCCAACACCCTGGACTCGATCCCCGGCCCTTTGCTGGACCGCATGGAAGTGATCCGCCTGTCCGGCTATATCACCGAAGAAAAACTGGCCATCGCCAAGCGCCACCTGTGGCCCAAGCAGTTGCAAAAGGCCGGGGTGGCCAAGGCCAGCCTGAGCATCAGCGACAGCGCGCTGCGCACGGTGATCGAGGGCTACGCCCGAGAGGCCGGGGTGCGCCAGCTGGAAAAGCAATTGGGCAAGCTGGTGCGCAAGGCGGTGGTCAAGCTGCTGGAAAACCCGGACGCCAAGCTGAAAATCGGCACCAAGGACCTGGAGGCCGCACTCGGCATGCCGGTGTTCCGCAGCGAGCAAGTACTGGCGGGCAAAGGTGTGATCACCGGCCTGGCCTGGACCAGCATGGGCGGCGCGACCTTGCCGATCGAGGCAACCCGCATCCACACCCTCAACCGCGGCTTCAAGCTGACTGGCAAACTGGGCGACGTGATGAAGGAATCGGCCGAAATCGCCTACAGCTACGTCAGCTCCAACCTCAAGCAGTTCGGGGGTGACCCCGGTTTCTTCAACGAAGCCTTCATTCACCTGCATGTGCCTGAAGGGGCCACCCCCAAGGACGGGCCGAGCGCTGGCATCACCATGGCCAGTGCCCTGCTGTCGCTGGCCCGCAACCAGGCACCGAAGAAAGGGGTGGCCATGACCGGCGAACTTACCCTCACCGGCCAGGTGCTGCCCATTGGCGGGGTGCGCGAGAAAGTGATCGCGGCACGGCGACAGAAGATCTTCGAATTGATCTTGCCAGAGCCTAACCGCGGCGACTTCGAGGAACTGCCGGACTACCTGCGTGAAGGTTTGACGGTGCATTTTGCCAAACGCTTTGCCGACGTGGCGAAAGTACTGTTCTGACAGGCCCTGGGCTAATGCCAGTCAGTTAAGCCTGAGTGGCAGCCATTGGGCTGCTTCGCAGCCCATCGCCGGCAAGCCGGGCTCCCACAGGGGCAGTGCAGACCTCAAGCTTTGCGCGGTACCTGTGGGAGATTCTATGGTTTCTGGCAAGGGTAGCCGGAGCATCTTCAGCGCCTGTGAGATCGAGCGCCGACCGCGCGGCGCAATCGCGAGCTGCGCT